>OMSA01000005.1 GCA_900313645.1 uncultured Methanobrevibacter sp. | reverse complement strand
CGTCTTTTATTGTTCGTTTATAAAATCCTGGTGCGGCCTTGTCCCAGTCCTTATCTTTTTTGTTTGCTAATTTTTCAGCCCAAAAACTGCTCCAGTCAATGTCATTCGGGTTTTCAATGCACTGTTTCATATTTTTGTTCTCCCCTCTAAAACATTCATGTAGTCTTCGTAATTTTCCTTTAAAAGTTCCGGAATGTCCAGTTCATACGGACATTTGTCTACACATGAATAGCATTCGGTACAGTTCTTGGTAGCATTAACAATTTCCTGATATTCTTCGGTTAGGTATGGTTCTGTTGGAAAACGCCTAATCCATAAAGACATTCTTGCACATAAGCTTATGTTGATTTCCTCAGGACATGGCATACAGTAGGCGCAGCCTCTGCAGAAGTTATCTCCCAACTCTTTTTTGTCATTTTCAATAATCTTTTGCAGTTCATCATCCAATCCCAAATCTGAAGGATCAAATTGGTTCATAAATGCAAAACCTGCTTTGGAATCATTTAAAAGTCCTCCGCCCATAGCTTTCATTGCAATAAATCCCATGTCATGACTCTTACATTTTTCAACCAGTTCAAGCTCTTCTGCACCGCTTAAATATGAAAATGGATATTGCAATGTTTCATAAAGTCCACTTTCAATAGCTTCATGGGCAAATGTGATTTTATGTGTGGTGATACCGATATGTTTTATCATACCGTCCTCTTTTGCCTGAATCATTGCTTTTGCTAAATCATCATCTTTTTTTGGACAAAATGAGATATTGTGATGTTGATACAAATCTAGATAATCGGTTTTCAATTCTTTAAGTGTTGTCTCCAAATCATGCCAGAAATCTTCAGGGGTTTCTGCAGCTGTTTTTGAAGCCAGATAGATTTCGCTTCTGACATCTTCAAATGCCTTTCCCAGTTTCTCTTCACTGTCAGTGTAAAAACGTGCAGTGTCATAAAAATCGACACCGGATTCATATGCCTTGTGTAATATTTCAATTGAATCCTCCATATTTCTTCTCTGAATTGGCAGAGCACCAAAACCTATCTTGTTAACTTCTAAATTTGTTTTTCCAAGTCTCACATTATCCATATCCGTTCATTTTTAGTATAATATACAAAATTATAATTACTATTAAAATTAAAATGCTTGTTCTTGCTGAAAAGAATCTTGTTTTTCTGAATTCCTCATCCTTAACGGTGCCGGTTTTCATAATCCTTTCTTTTTCAAAAGAGCATTTCTGATAAATCTCTTCAAGTTCACGAGGAAGCCTTCCGTGTTCGTTTAACATGTTAATGGTTTTGTTTAGGTATTTGACCGCTTCTTGGTCGTCGCCTTTTTTTATGCAGCAGAATGCTGATTTGTAATTGAAATTGGTTACAAGTTCCAAATCGTCAGTGACTTTGCTTTCATAGTGCAAACAGTTTTTATAGGCCTTCAATGCCTCGTCATACTGTTTAAGTTCATATAATGCGTCACCTTTGGCGTTAAATCCGATAAGAGTGTCTTCGTTTTGAAGAGACTTTTCTATATACTCAAGAGCCTCCCGGTTCTTGCCATTCTTTTGAAGCATCTGGCCTTTGTAGAGATCTGATTTTTCATCTCCGCCAAACTGATTTTCATATCTGTCAAGGTCTTTTAGAGCATCTGCATATCTTTTTGCCTGAATTTGAAGCTCAATTTTTGCCATTGACAGTTCCTTTTTGGAAATGCGTGGTTTTTCAATTTTTGAATAGGAAGAATATTTATCATAAGCCTTGTTCATATAATCCAAAGCTTCATCAACTTCGCCCTTGTTGAATCTGGACATTGCTTTATCGCATAATGCATTTACTGATCTTGGTTGCTTTTCGAGATACTCGTCGAAGTATTTTTCACCATAATCTCCATTGTCATGGGCATCGTCATAATATTGATAATAAATCCCCTTTTCTTCCAAGGCAGGCAGATGTTCATTTTCAATCAACAAATCCAATATTTTGAGGTATGAATCAACATCATCTTTTCCATGCCTTTTTCTGGCCAATTTAAGAGCTTCTTTATAATTTTCTTCTTCAATGAATTGTTTTGCGGTTTCAACATATTCGTTCATTTACATCAACCTAATGTTTTATCGAACTCCAATCTTTTATAACTACTCTTCTTAATATTTATATATCTTCAATTAAATAAATAATATTGCTTATTTTTATTTTAAATTAAAAAATTGTGATGATTACATGAATGATTTAGAAAAAATTGTCTATAAACATGCTTTACTCAATGCAGCTAAACATAAGGGGTCTGCAAATCCTGGAGCTGTAATGGGTTCAATAATGGCTAATGAACCGGAACTTAGAAGTAAAGCTAAGGAAATCGGACCGTTATCTGGAAAAATTGTTGCGCAGGTAAATGCATTATCTCCGGAAGAGCAAGCCAGTGAAATGGAAAAATTAGGCGTTGAAGTTGAAACCAAAAAGCCTAAAGTAAAAGAAGTAGGGCTTCAAGAGCTTCCCGGAACTCATGAAAACATTGTATTGAGATTTGCACCAAATCCGAGCGGACCATTGCATATTGGCCACTCCCGTGCAGCAGTTCCTAATGCCGAATATGTAAAAAGGCATAACGGTAAACTGATTTTGAGAATTGAGGATACCGATCCCAAAAGAGTATTCGAACCTGCATATCAAATGATTCCTGAAGATTTAAAATGGCTTGGAATCGAACCTGATGAGGTAATCTATCAGTCAGACAGGTTTGAAACTTATTACGATTATGCCCGCCAGCTAATTGAAAATGGCGCGGCTTACATGTGTACCTGTGATGGCGGGGACTTTAAAGAACTTAAAGATAACTGTAAGGCATGCCCATGCCGTGACAACAGTGTTGAAGAAAACCTTGAATTGTGGGAAAAGTTCGACACTATGCAAGCCGGTGAAGCAGTACTTAGAGTAAAAACAGACATAAATCATAAAAACCCTGCAATCCGTGACTGGGTAGCAATGAGACTGGTTGATGAAACCCACCCAAGACTTGGAAACAAATACAGGATCTATCCGATGATGAACTTCTCTGTAGCGGTAGATGACCATTTAATGGGGCTGACTCATGTATTGAGAGGAAAAGACCATCTTGCAAACACTGAAAAGCAGAAATACCTCTACGACCATATGGGATGGGACGTCCCTGAATATATTCACTACGGCAGACTTAAAATGGAAGACATTGCACTTTCTACCTCAAAAGCCAAAGAGGGTATAGAAAATGGAACCTATTCCGGATGGGACGATCCAAGACTAGGTACTTTAAGGGCAATTGCAAGACGTGGAATCAGTCCAAAGACAATTTATGATTTGATAATTGAAATTGGAGTAAAAATGGCAGATTCCGCAATCAGCTGGAAAAAGATTTATGGTTTAAACCGCAATTTCCTAGAACCGATAGCCAACAGGTATTTCTTCTGTGAAAACCCTGTAAAAGTCAGTGTTGAAAACTACAGTGAAGGAAAAATGGATATTGAAAGACCGCTTCATGCCGACCATCCTGATAGAGGAAACAGGCATCTGGCCTTTGACGGTGAAGCTTATCTTGCACAGTCAGACATTGCAGACGGAATATTCAGACTGATGGATGCTGTAAATGTTGAAATTGACGGTGAAAACATTGTTTATCATTCCACATCCTTTGAAGATGCCCGTGAAGTCAAGGCAAGAATTATCCAATGGGTTCCTGTCGAGGAAAATGTCAACGTCAAAATAGTCATGGATGACGCATCAGTTAAAACAGGTTTAGGTGAAAAGGCCCTTAATGATTTGGAAGTTGGTGACATTGTCCAATTTGAAAGAGTAGGATTTGCAAGACTTGACGAAATCAAGGATGACGAGATGATATTTTACTTTGCGCATAAATAGGTGATTATATGACTATGTTTACAAACGGATTTTCAACACTTCAAATGCCAAAGGATTTTGAGGCAGTAAATACCAAAGATGAATTCAATGAATTATATCTGGTCAACACCAAAATTCCAATGTCCATTAAATTTTCAACAACACCTACACTTGTAGGGCTTCCAGAAATCAGAGCCGACATTGAAAAGAATTTGGAAAACAATGATAAAATAGATTTGATCAATTCCGATTTCATCGTCATAAATGACGTGATTTATTATATGATAATTTCTGCATTTTCAGATGGGGAAAATCAGATTAGACGTAATGAATTTCTATATGTCAAAGATGATAACCTCTACATTTTTGAATTCACTTATCCTTATGCAGACCGGGAGCTTGATGACTTTTATCTGAATATTATCAGGTCTTTAAAAATAATAGTTCCAAAATATATTGTTGAAAATGGGGAATATAGAATCAATCATCAAGAAAAATAAGTTTTTGTAAAAAAGATATTTTAATATATCTTTTTCACATCTTTTGGTTTGATGGTTATGTTTTTGCGTCTGTACTTAACTGAAATGTCATCACCGTTAATCGCATAAACTTGGCTTGAATAAGTTTCGCCCAAATGATTAAAGATAATTTCATCACCTTTTTTAAGTACGTAATCAGTATTGCTGATTGTTATTTTTATGTTGTCTCTTACAGGTTTGTCTTTAATGGAACCGATTGGGGACTGTTCTGGTATCGGTGAATTTTTGAATACTCTTCTTGTGTTTCTCTGTCTTAAACTTTGAGTGTTTTCAAAATCATGATATTCGTCATAAGTTGCATCATATTCAAGATGTGTTTCGTTTATAATCGGTTCGTATTCATCATATTCGTTAACGTTTCTGATGAATCTTTCATCTTGGTATGGAGGATATACTTCAGGGGTTTCAGGAGTTAATTTTTCTTTTACTTCTTGGAAGATTTTAGATCCTTTGATTTTGTTTGCGAATTTGTCTAAATCTTTCCTGTAATCTAAATCCATACCTTCTTCTGAACTGCCAAATAGGTTTGCATCATCAATTGAAGCACCCATTTTATAATCTTTACTTCTGTCAACTTTTTTAGGTTCTTTAAGTTCAGCCATTTCAATTTCATTTACTTGTTTGATAGGGGTAGCACTTGAAACGCTTTCCACTTCTTTTTTAGGTTCAGATTCGCTGACTGTGTCTTTTAATGTGGTTTCACTAGCTGAATCTTTAACTAAATCACTGATTTTATCTTCTTTCTGTTCGCTGATAACTTCTTCAATAAGTGGAGTCTCTGTTTTGTTCTTGATACTTTCTTTGAGGGTTTCCAACTCTTCAGCGTTTTCTTCCTTGTGAATTTTTTGAGATTCTTTTTCTCTTTCACTGTCTTTTCTTTTTGATTCTTTAATGAGTTCATCGATTGTAAATAAATCTTTCAATTCACTGTTTTCTTCATTTTTATTATTCTGAGTCATAATATCCATCTGGCTTTGTTTTATTGGTTCTTGAAATTTTTCAACTGTATTATCATAATTAATAAGCACTTGATTTTGAGATGCATATTCATAATTTTTCATGTTTTCTTGAACTTCCGGAACAATATATGCATCACTTCTACTTGAAGTTACATTTTGATTTCTAAATAAGGAATGCCTGGTATCTTGGCTATTTTGAGGGGATAAACTACGAGGGCCATTATTCTGAGCATGATTGTTGGTGTGGATTATATCTTTACCAAGGGATAAAGCTTTATTTAAATTTTCACCGTTTGGAAGGATTGTACCTTCGTCATTCTCCAACTGTTCGCCTCTGTAATGTAGTCTAACAAGTATTATAGCAATTATGGCGATAATTGCGATTGTTATCCAAATTAAAATTGTTATTTCATTCATAGTTCCCAACCCTTATTTAGTCTATATATAATTATGTAATATTCATTAATTTAAATATTTTTATGTAAAATAAAATGTTCATGCAAATCTGAATAATTTTACAGTAACCATCTCAGAGTTGACAAATGCTTTTTAAATCGAATGATTAACTTCTTTTTGAAAATTACTGTTAATATTTGTTAATTAAATTTTCATTATAATTTTTTTAATCATTCATTTTATATATTGCAAAAGTTAAATATAATTTTGATTAATAATTTATGAGGACTAATCATGGTTGTTAAAATTAATGAGAATTATCTTAAATTAAAAAGCAGTTATCTTTTTGTTGAAGTAGCTAGAAGAGAAACAGAATTTAGAAATGCCCATCCTGATGCAGACATAATTAAAATGGGTATTGGGGATGTTACAAAACCGTTAGTGCCAGCAGTTATCGATGCATTTAGAAAAGCTGTTGATGAAATGGCAGATGCAGAAACATTCATGGGATATGGTCCAGAACAAGGTTACGAATTTTTAGCAGAAGCTATAATTAAAAACGATTATGAGAAATACGGAGTGTCATTGGACACCTCAGAAGTTTTCATCAGTGACGGTGCAAAATGTGATACCGGAAACATTCAGGAAATATTCGGTATTGACAATAAGATTGCAGTAACCGACCCGGTTTACACAGTGTATGTTGATACAAATGTTATGGCTGGAAGAACCGGTGAAATGGGTGACGATGGAATGTATGAAGGTTTAACATACCTTAAATGTAACGCTGAAAACGGATTTGTTCCGGATTTGCCGTCCGAACCTGTTGACATTATTTATTTATGCTATCCAAATAACCCTACAGGTACAACATTGACAAAAGATCAGTTAAAAGTATTTGTAGAATATGCAAAAGAAAACAAAGCTATAATCCTATTTGATGCTGCTTATGAAGTATTTATCACAGAAGATAATGTGCCTCACAGTATTTATGAAATTGAAGGTGCAAAAGAAGTGGCTATCGAATTTAAGAGTTTTTCAAAAACTGCAGGATTTACCGGTACCCGTTGTGCTTACACAGTGGTTCCTAAAGAATTAAAAGGATATGATAGTGAGGGTAATGAAGTAGAAATCAACCCGTTGTGGAACAGAAGACAAACCACAAAATTCAATGGTGCATCCTATCCTGTACAGAGGGCTGCTGAAGCTACTTACTCTCCTGAAGGCCAAAAACAGATTAAAGAAGTGGTTGACTATTACATGGAAAATGCAAAGGTCATCCGTGAAAGCTTAACTGACATCGGTCTTGAAGTTTACGGTGGGGTAAGTTCACCTTACATTTGGGTAAAGACTCCAAATAACATGGATTCCTGGGACTTCTTTGATATATTGTTAAATGAGGCAAATGTGGTTGGAACTCCTGGTTCCGGATTCGGTCCTAGTGGAGAAGGATATCTGAGACTCACTGCATTCAATACATTGGAAAATACTAAAGAAGCTATGGATAGAATTTCAAAATTAGAATTTTAGGTGTTATAATTGAAAACAATAGAAAAACCTGTAACTATTGAACAAGAAGATACATTTAAAGTAATTTTATCAAAATATGGTGCGCTTGCACTTGATAAGCAAGAGAATTTATCAGAATTAATCGGCGATGTGGTTGGCGATTTGGATATTGAAAAAGGAACAATCACCTTTGAAGACACTACACTGCCTGCTCAAATCTTAGGATTTTACATGCCTGAAGCTAAACAGTGGTCATGGGCATGGGATAATGAAGACATTTTTGGAAAAGACATCATTAAATCTGCCTGTGAAATTAAGGCAATCGGTGATGAATTTGGGATTAATGAATTCACATCACCTGTAATCAACGCAGATTACAATGACTGCCATACTTTAGCAATGATTTCCGTATCTCTTTTGAATATGGATGGATATTATGCCAGCTCAGAAGATGGACTGGATATTTTTGTTGCTGTAAAATCAGATTTGATTGAGGAAAACAATTCTGTTGTTAAATTCAGAGATACATTTTATACTTTCCAGAAGAATTTCAATATTTATCCGAAAATCGCTTTTGAATCATATACCAAACTTAAAGGTTATGGATTCAAGCCTCATGATGATTTCGCACTTGCAAAAATCGGTGAAGCTCGTGTGATGGCTGGTTTTACTGAAAGAGGAAATGTAACCAGACTTTTGATTTTTGGTGATGAAGAAAGGTGAATTCATGGATCAAGATTTAGTTGATGAAATTGACTTTATGATAGATTTGCTAACTAAATCCGGATTCTTTGCTGTCGATGAAATCATTGAAATTTTAGAAGATCAGTTCATAGAAGAGGAAATTGACTTTTCTGAATTTGATATTTCCTTAAATGATGCATCAAATGACAATTTCTCTAGACTGGAAAATGCTTTCAGCGAACTTGCAGGTGAAGATATTGTAGCTGTCCACAACTGCGGCTATGATATTGAGGAAGGCGTTAATGACGCGTTTGAACTCCAGGTTCACCTGTTAAACAATAAGTTTACAGCAGAGGGGTTTTGCTTTTATACCTTTGAGGACGTTGAAGATGCAATATTCGATGGAAATTTGAAAATCACTTTCGGCGATTTTGAAAATAATGAGGATAAAGCTTTGGAGATTGGAAAAACTGTTTCTGCATATTTGAAAAATCAGGATTTCACCATTAATTGGGATGAGACAGTCAACAACCAAATTGAAATTTCCCCATTTGTATGGGACAAATCCTACAGCGATGAAAAGGAATATGAGATTGAAGGGGCATATGATGCATATACTGCCGGTAAGGTGTTGGAATGAATACAAGATCTTTAAAATTAATCAGGGATGTTATTATTAATTCAGGTAAATGGACTTCAATAGAAATGGCTCAGGATTCAATCTATTTGGAATTCAAGGATGTTGAACTTGGAACTCCAAAATCCAATGATGAAATGTCATTGACAGTTCGTTTTGCTGAAGATTCATTTTTTACAGTCTTTTATAATGATATTTGGGATATTGACTTTTTATCAAAATACAACTATAAGCATCAGTTGCTGAGTGAAGAGGTCTTATTTGACGTTCAGGATATTAAATTTATCGATTTTGAGTACTTGAATACTTTTTTCTACAACTATAAAAGTGAAAAAACGGTTTCAGTTGTTGAAGACTTTGACATTCACAATATCAGAAATGATTTTTTCATGCTGGTGGAAACAAAGGAAATTGCATTTGCCGTCGGTGCAAACCAGATGGATTTCTTCTCTCCTTTTGAAAGACTTGATGATGCATCTTTGCGTGAGCTTTCAAATCAGTGGATGCTTTACTTTTTAAATTATCATCTGAAGAGAAATATCATCAAGGACCCAATGTGTGAAAATCATCCTTTGATGTATAAGAAATAAATATTTTAATTATATTTTAAATTGTGCCGTTAAAAAAATCATTTAACAGGCATTCAAATTACTTTTTTTATAGCTGCCCATCAAATTATTAAAGCTAATTTTAATATAATGTGGCTTTGGATTTTAGAGAAATTTTAATTTTGACTTTATTTTCAAAAAGCTTTTTAAATATAAATTATATAATATTATTGTTATGAAAATTTTTGATAATTTTCAATTATTAATATTTAAGGAGTTATTAGATGACTTGTAGTATTTTAGTTGGCGGAGCATGGGGTGATGAAGGTAAAGGAAAATGTATTACTTACCTTTGTGACACTGATAAACCAGATATTATAGCTCGTGCAGGTGTTGGACCAAATGCAGGACATTCCGTTGAATTTAACGGAGAAAAATATGGTTTAAGACTGACCCCATCCGGTTTTGTACATACTGATGCTAAACTCATGATAGGTGCAGGAGTTTTAGTAAATCCAGATGTATTATTTAATGAATTTGAAAACTTAAAAAAGTATAACGTAAAAGAAAGAATGTGTGTTGACCCTAGATGTGCTATTATTTCACAGGAGCACATGGATAGGGATGTAAGTTCAGAACACCTTGCTAAAAAAATAGGAAGTACAGGTTCCGGATGCGGACCTGCAAATTCAGACAGAGTATTAAGAACTATTAAATTAGCAAAAGACACTCCAGAACTTGAAGAATATTTAACCGACGTATCACTTGCTTGTAATGAAGCTATTGATAATGGTGAAGAAGTATTCATTGAAGGATCACAAGGTTTTGCTCTTTCACTTTACTATGGAACTTATCCGTATGTAACAAGTAAAGACACCACTGCATCAACATTCGCTGCTGATGTGGGTGTAGGACCAACTAAAGTAGATGAAGTCATTGATGTATTTAAAGCATACATTTCACGTGTTGGAGAAGGACCTTTCCCAACAGAAATGACACAGGAAGAAGCTGAAAGCAAAGGCCTTGAAGAGTATGGTGTTGTAACCGGAAGACGTAGAAGAATAGGTTACTTCGACATGGAACTTGCAAAAGAGTCATGCAGAATCAACGGTGCAACCCAAATCGCTTTGACTTGTGTGGACAGACTGTTTGACTGTGCCCGTGTACAGGACTATGATGAGCTTTCCCCTGAAACTAAAGCTTTCATTGAAGACATTCAAACAGAAACCGGCGTACCGGTCACTATTATTTCTACCGGACCGGACTTAAAAGACACAATTGATTTAAGAAGTGAATTGTTATAATTCTAAAGCTCATTTTGAGCTTTCTTTTTTTATTATTTTTTATAATTTGTTTGACAGTTTTCTAAAATTTAAATATAACAATTGTTAAAAATATTCCTATAGGTGTTAGAATGGATTTTTTAAGACAGAGCGAAGTAATCCGATGGGAGGATGGTGAAGTAAAAACCATCGTGGAAAACACTGTTGATGATGAATATACTTACTTATTCATTGATTATTTGCCTCCAAGAAAATTTTCAACTTATCCAAAGGATTTAGAGGATTTTGCAGTAGGGTATTGTCTTGGAGAAGGATTGATAAAGGATTTCATTGACATTGAATCAATCAAACTGGACGGAACAAACGTACTTATTTCAACAAAACTCTCACATGACCCTGAAGAAGACCTCGAACAAGAAGGGATAGTTCAAAAGAGAAAGGGAAACTGTGAACATGCATGCGTTTGCAGGCTTCTGGAATATCAGGGAGTCAATTCGGACAATGCTGGAGGAATAAGATCTGAACTTAAAACAATCAAGCCCAGTACCTCCAATTTAACAATTAATGCAACTCAAATTATAAAGGATATCAGGCATTTGACTGATGAAGCAAAAATCTGGCAAAAGACAGCGGGAGTACATGTCGCACAACTGAAATACGAGGATGAGATAATCATACGTGAAGATGTAAGCCGTCATGTTGCAGTTGATAAGGTAATCGGTGCTGCTGCAAGGAAAGGGTTTGATTTTTCAAAGTGTTACATATCTTATAGCGGAAGAATGCCTGCAGATATGCTGATAAAGGTAATCCGCGTTGGAATTCCAATAATTATATCAAATGCCGCCCCTGCATCATCAGGTCTTGACGTTGCAAGGTCCGGAAACATTACGGTAATTGGTTTTGTAAGAGACAACAGATTTACAGTCTATACTGCACCTGAACGAGTAAATTTAAAAAAATAGATGATTTAAAGTTCATCCAGTGAAAATGAACTTAAATCGAGTAAGTCAAATGTCAATATTTTTGGAGCGACGGTTACTTTGCCGACTCCGGTAATTATTTTATAGGCTTCAAATGCTTCCAGACATCCTATTAAATTCGGAGTGGGTCCGATGACCGGTGGAACGCCTGAAGTCACATTTTTTAGAGCCTCAATAGTCTCATCATTTAAGTCTTTTCCTAATGAAGGAAGGTTAAACATTTCCTCATATGTCTTGCCTTCGTTTGGAAGAAATACTGTGATTTGTCCAAGGGTTCCGTGAATTGCACCGTGGACATATGGAATGCCTTTTTCTGTTGCTTTTCTGGACACTATAACTCTTGTCAGGACATTGTCAAGCGCATCAATAACGATATCGGAGTCTCCAATCACCTTGTCAATATTGCTCTGGTCAATATGCTCATTGAATGTGGTGACTTTGACATACGGGTTTATTAATCTTACTTTTTCAGCAGCAACTGCACTTTTATCAAGACCTAAATCGCTGATTGTCGCTAATGTCTGGCGGTTTAAGTTAGACAAGTCGAATGCATCCTTATCAACTAAAACAAGTTCTCCAATACCCATTCTTGCAAGCATTTCAATGGTTTCTCCACCGATTCCGCCACAGCCTATGACTGTTATTTTAGCATCTTTAAATCTTTCCTGTTCGCTTCTAGTTACTATACTCATTTGACGGGAAGCTATTTCCCAGTATCCGTCACCAATGTATCTTGTCGGCATATCTTTCACCTAAATATTTCTTCTTAATTTTGCAAGTGTGTCCATAAAGTTATAGAGTGCATCTTCATAAGTTTTAAAATCGTTTCCTTCAATCAGTCCATTTTCATAAATGGTAATGTTTTCTAGTTTTATTTTATCATTGCTTTCTTTTAAAATTTTACTTGTAATCTGTTCTTTTGTATTTTCTATGTTGATTGTAAATGGCAGTTGGTAGCTGAAGGAACCGTCATCATAATCGATGGCAATGTATTCATCGTCGTCAAGTTCAGCTAGATTCAGCGCAACACTTCCAAATCCATGTTTTTTTAGATCAGCATTGATTTTACCATATTTATCATCTTTTAAAATCGCATCCACATCATCGACTTCAACTATTGCATATTTTCCCAAATCCCTAACTTTAACAATCTCACATGTGGTGTTGTGCAGGATATAGTCCTCAGATTTGCTGATGCGGCTGATTTTATCAGCAGTTGTTTGGGTATCGGTTGGAATTCTGGTTGCAAGACATGTGGTTGATCTTGAATAGGGAATGTTTTTGCTTTTGAGATATTCATGAATCTCTTTTGATGTTAATTTGGCCTCAATGAAAGGGGTTTTAAATCCTTTTTTGTAAGTTACAAGAATTCCCGGCCTGTCAATAACAAGGTCACTGATGTTGTTTCCGTCACAAATGAAATCAAAACCTTTTTTATGAGCTAATTTTTCAATTTCGTCATACATCAGGTTTCTGCAGGTATAACATCTTTTTGAATCGTTTTTAAGAAAATATTCATCATCGTAAAAATTAATGTCGATTACTTCATGTGTTATCCCGAATGATTCGGCAGCCTTGCGGGTATTTTCAATAAAACCGGTCGGCATAATGTGATTGTCGATAGTAATGGCCAGAACGTCTTTTGCAACCTTTGAAGCAAGGTAAGCTATCAGTGTTGAATCAGCACCGCCTGAAAAACCGATTGCCACTTTTTCATCTTTCAGAATATCTTTGACAATATTAATCTTATCTTCCAAGTTCATTGTATCTATCTTTATATTCAGTTGTTTAAATAGTTAAGAGCATCAGAATGATGCTCTTCATTATCAATGAGTAAATGGATTAGATGTACCTTAAGGAGTTTAACATGGTCTCATTGATAATCTAAATTTTATAATTAATGTTTTGAAGATAATAAAACGGTTTAATGTTTTATTTCTTAATATTGCCCGAGATAATGGAAAAAATAGAAATCCTTTGGAAATCTAAACTATATAACAATAGTTATTTTTTCCATAAATTAAGGTTATTTCTTAACATATAAATACTTTATCTTTTTAATTTTTGTATTGGTTTTTTAGGTTTATTTCCAATTTGTAATTGTTAATTTTAGGGCATTGTTAAAAATTTCTTTTCAAAAATAGAAATATTTAAATCACGAAAAAAACATATAACAATTGTTAATTAATAGGTGATTTGATGGAATTCCATTTAAGATATAAAAATATTTATGAAAAACGCGACTTGAAAGAAAATTATACTGTGCAGAATCTATTGGATGATTTGGGCCTATCCGCTCAAACCACGGTTGCAAAGCAAAATGGCGAGTTAACAATAGAAGAAAGTGTAATAGAAGACGGAGATGAAATTAATTTGGTTCAAATCATATATGGGGGATAGTAAATTTCCATACACTTTCCAAAACCTTTATAATAGTGATTGACTAATTATAGTTTGGTGATAAAAATGGATAATAAAATTATCGCAGTAATCATTGCAGTTATTGTTGTAGTAATTGCCGGAGCGTTTTTATTGAATAGTTCCAGCGATACAGTTACTATCGGATATTTGCCTTCCGACCACGATGCGGCATTATTTGTTGCTGATGCTCAAGGTAAATTCCAAGAAAATGGCATTAATACTAAATTAGTTCAGTTCAACAATGGTGGAGATTTAATGACTGCTATGGCAAGTGGGGATGTTGACATCGGTTATGTCGGTATTACTCCTGTTTTGTCTTCAATTTCAAGTGGAGTTCCAGTCAAAGTTATTTCCGCTGCACAGGTCGAAGGATCAGGTATTGTTGTAGCTAGTGATTCAGGAATCAGTTCAGCCAGTGATTTGGCTGGTAAAAAAATAGCAACACCAGGTGAAGCTTCAATTCAATATATGTTACTCCAATATTACTTAAAACAAAATGGAATGTCTGTTGATGATTTGAAAGTTTCAGCAATGAAAGTTCCATCAATGAATGATGCTTTAAAAACCAAAAACATTGACGGTATGATTACATTTGAACCATATGTAAGCATAGCTACCGCAAATGGCGCTAATCTGTTGGCTGACTCAGCTGATATATTGCCAAACCACCCATGTTGTGTTGTTGTGGCTTCTGATAAGTTCATTGATGAGCATCCGAATGAAACCCAAACAATCTTGAAAATTCATGAAAATGCGACAGATTTCATAAATGATAAGATTGCTGAAGGCAAAACAAGCGAAGTTGTTGATTTGCTTCCGGCTGATATTGTTTCAAACAAAGATACTGAAGCAGATTCTTTAGAAAGTTTCCCATTCCTATCAGGTTTGGATGATTCTTACAAACAAGATATTTTGGACTTCATGGATTTGGAAGTTGATTTAGGTGTTTTAAAACAACCTCTATCACCGGATAAAATTTTCTATCAGTAGTTAATTCTACTGCTTTTTTTCTTTTTTTAGGTTAACTTAAAAATATTTATATACTATAATCTATATAACATATGTTATTATAATATAACTTTGTGATAAGAAATAAGGAGGGTAGTATATAATGTGTGAAATATTTTGTTTTAATTCAAATAAGCCAAAACAAATAAATCAATGTCTTGAATGCTTTTATAATCACTCAAATGAACATCCTGACGGATGGGGATTAGCTACAATGCAGTCAGATGAATTTGTCGTAGACAAAGAGCCAGTAAAAGCATCATGCAGCGAACACTTAAAAGATATATTGTCCAATCCTGTCGTTGGAAAAAACGTATTTGCTCATATTAGATTGGCAACAGTCGGTGAAATCGTATCTCCGAACTGCCATCCGTTTATTGAAGCCGATGACAATAACAGATCATGGATGCTGATTCACAACGGAACCATTTTCCAATATCCTCAACTTGATAAATACATGGAAAAGGAGAAGGGAAATACTGATTCTGAGCGAATATTGCTGTTCATCATTGATAAGGTAAACGAGTTTGAAAAAGCTAAAGGAGCGCCTTCCACAATTAAGGAACGTTTTAACTTACTGACAGACATTATTGCAGACTTATCTTATAACAACAAACTTAATTTAATGATTTATGATGGCGATTTAACTTACATCCATTCAAACATGAGGGATTCGCTATATTATCTAAAAAATGAAGATGGATTTCTTGTAGCTTCAACTCCGCTGGATGATGATGAAAACTGGAAAGCAGTTGAATTAAATAAATTATTTGCATTAATCGACGGAAATATCATCTTTGAAAGTGAAGAGCATGACAACGAGTTCATCTTTACAGAAGTTCATGAGAAACTTATCGAAGAATTTTTAAAGACAACAAATCAGGATGAAACTAATGATTAGCAACGACCAGATCAGAAATAAACTATATGAGGAATTCATTAAACCGACAAACCAAAAAAAGAATTTTATAGGTATTGAAATTGAAATTCCAATCATTAATCTTAATAAGGAAGCGGTGGATTTTGATGTTGTTCACAAAATCACTGATAAATTTCAAAAACAGCACTCTGATTTCAGAAATGAGGGCGTTGATTATGAAGGTAACATATTCTCTTTAAAGAACCCTCAAAATGATGACATCGTCTGTTATGACTGTTCATATAATAACATTGAATTTGCAATGGGTAAGGAAATGGACCTATTTACAATCAATGACAGGTTTTGCGATTATTACTCTTTTATTAAAGAGGAGTTTGAAATATATAATCATACATTAACCGGCATGGGAATAAATCCCTATAGAAAATATAATAGGAATGTTCCTATTCCCTCAGAAAGGTATCTGATGCTTTATCATCATTTAAAATCTTTTAAGAATTATGAGAATGTTCCGATGCATTTTCATAACTATCCTGAATATGGAATGTTTTCATCAGCTTCACAGGTTCAGCTTGATGTAAATAAAGAGGATTTAGTTCAAACAATCAATGTATTTTCAAAAATTGAGCCGATTAAAGCATTGTTATTCTCAAATTCAGTGTTGTTTGGTGAAAATGAAAATATAGTTTGTTTTAGAGATGCATTGTGGGAATATTCTACTCATGGCGTAAATCCGCATAATATCGGCGTTTATGATGTTGACTTTAAGGATATTAATGATTTGCAGGCATATTTGGAATCATTGAATATGTATTGTGTAATGAGGGACGGAGCATATATCAATTTCCCGTCAATGAATCTGCTTGACTATTTTGCCATGGATTATGTTCGCGGGGAAATCTATAGATGATATAAAATATTTAAGGCCATTTAAATTTATTAACTTAACATTCAGAGGTACTGTTGAGTTTAGAAGTATCTGCACACAGCCAATTAAAGATTCAATGTGCGTTGCAGCATTTCATTTGGGTCTTAAAGATAAATTGGATGAGCTGGAGTGGCTGATTGAGGAGGATGATGTAATTTATCATAAGGGATATACTGCAGGAGAGTTAAGAAAACTTCTCATTCAAGCAGAAATTCCAAAGCAGTTTAATCAAAAGGAAATTTGCAGGCTGTCTAATGATATTGTTGATTTGGCATCGGCTGGTCTTGAAGAGAGATGTTTAGGCGAAGAAATATTCCTAAATCCGTTATATGAGCGTATCAAAAATCATACAAATCCTGGAAAGGAAGCGCTAAGGTCTGTTAGGGAAGGAATAAATATTGAAAAAATCATTAAGGATTATGGGAAGTTGGATGTGAAGGTTTAAAATTATTGAGATTTATTGTTAAGTTGGGATGGTTATGGATTTTAAAAATTTGTATAAATTATCTTCTGATGAAATTTTGGCTGGTTCATTCGGAATTGAATGGGAGAGTTTGCGTGCTAAAGGCGATGGTGAATTGTCTTTGACACCTCATCCGGCAATTTTTGGTGATAAACTCACAAATCCTGTTGTTACAACCGATTTTTCAGAAAGCCAAATTGAAATTATAACTCCTGCACTCGGCACAATTGATGAGGCTTTCGATACTCTTTCACTGCTGTCCGATTTGGTTAATGCTTCACTTCCTGAAGATGAATACCTTTGGTTTCAGTCAATTCCCTGCATTCTGCCTTATTGGGACCAGATTCCAATAGCACAATATTCTGAAGAAGGAGAGGATTCACAAAAATACAGGGAAGATCTGGCCAAGAAATATGGTGTAAAAAAGCAAATGATTTCAGGAGTTCATTTTAATTTTTCATTCACTGAAGATTTCATTGTTAAATTGCATGAATTGGAAGGTTCTGAGTTATCATTTCAGGAATTCAAGAATGATGTTTATCTAAAAATAGCTAGAAATTACCTTAGATACTGCTGGCTGATAATCTATCTGACAGGCTGTTCAATAGGATCTCACAAGACATTTTCAAACGATTGTCTTCATCTGATGGATGAATGTGACAATTATGGAAGTTACTATTCAACAAGAGGACCTTCTTTTAGAAACGCTTCATGCGGATATAAAAATCTAAAGGAATTGTATCCCTCCTATGAATCTGTGGACGCGTTTACTCGAGATATTGAAAAATTCATTGAGAATGGCGATTTATCCGAGGCTAAAGAGTTGTACACCCAAATCAGACTAAAACCGAAACATCCTAAGGATTTACTGAATTCCTTAAGAAATGATGGAATTGAATATATTGAAATAAGAACTTTGGACATTAATCCATTCTATAAATGCGGTCTTGTCAGACACGATATGAAATTCCTTCACATGTTTTTGATATATATGTTACTCAAAGATGAGTCAGATTATCCGTTATGGCAAAAAGAGGCAAATATCAATGAGGAGAATACTGCTGAGAAAGCTTACGTGGATTCTATGAGGTTGTTAAGGGATGGTGAAGAAGTCACTCTTAAAAGCTGGGCTGCTGAAATCATCAATGAGATGTTTGGAATGTGTGAAGTTCTGGGAATTGATGAGCAGCATACCCTAAATCTCATGCTTAAAAGAATTGCCAATCCTGAATTGACATACGGTAAGAGATTATTGGAATTAATCAGGAAGGACGGTTATATAAATACCCATATGATACTGTCTAAAAACAACAAGCAGACCAGCATCAATAATCTAAAAAATTTGGACCATATAAACCGTGCAGACTATGAAAAATATGTTAATATAGCTTTAGTTGGCAAGTAACTTATTTTAACCATTTTTTTGGAAAACTTTATATATGTCTTGGTAAAGATTATATTTAGGGATTCAATATAACAATTGTTAACTTAATTATAAGGTAATTATTTATATAAGACTAGTTGAAATATAATTATTGTAATTAAGTTGATTAATTAACAAATTATTGGTGAAAATCATGAATAAAAAAATTACATTTGTTCTAGTATTAGCACTCGCAGCATTTTTAGTAATGGGTTCTGCTAGTGCAGGGTTCTTCGACTTTTTAGGAGGAGGAGACGATACTGTAAAGATAGGTTATTTACCTTCTGATCACGACGCTGCATTATTTGTAGCTGACGCACAAGGAAAATTT
The DNA here is from genome assembly GCA_900313645.1 of uncultured Methanobrevibacter sp. Taxonomy (GTDB): domain Archaea; phylum Methanobacteriota; class Methanobacteria; order Methanobacteriales; family Methanobacteriaceae; genus Methanocatella. Next base: position 15,289 of record OMSA01000005.1, on the reverse strand, counting down.
GATGAAAAAGGTATTAAAACAGAACTTGTTCAGTTTAACAATGGTGGAGACTTAATGACTGCTATGGCTAGTGGTGATGTTGATGTAGGTTATGTTGGAATTTCTCCAGTATTATCCTCAGTTTCTGCTGGTGTACCGGTTAAAGTTATTTCTGCAGCTCAAACTGAAGGAAGCGGAATTCTTGTAACTAATACTTCCGGAATTTCAAGCGCTGCTGATTTGGCAGGTAAAACTGTAGCAACTCCTGGTGAAGCTTCCATTCAACATGTATTGCTTTCAGCTTACTTGAAAAATAATGGTTTATCATTAGCTGATGTTAATGAGTCTGCAATGAAAGTTCCATCCATTAATGATGCTTTAAAAACAGGTAATCTACCTGCAGCTATTACTTTCCAACCTTACGTAAGTCTTGGAGAAACTGATGATTCTATTGATGAATTAGTTGATTCCTCTGAAATTCTTCCAGGTCACCCATGCTGTGTTGTTGTTGCATCACAAAACTTCATTGATAATCATCCGGATACTGTAAAAGACATTATCGCAATTCATGAAGAAGCAACCAAATTCATCAACGACCAAATTGAAGCTGGAAAAACCGATGAAATAGTTAAACTATTGCCTGCAGATATTGTTGCAGACCCAGATGCAGAAGCAGATTCATTAGAAAGTTTCCCATTCATTTCTGGTTTAGATGATGGTTACAAAGCAAATGTTGATGCATTCCAAGCTTTAGAAGTAGAGTTAGGAATCCTAAATCAAACTGTTTCTCACGAATCTTTATACTGGGAAGCATAGTTATTTAACTATGCTTAACTTTTCTTTTTTTTTTAAAAAATTAGTTTTTTTCATACTCTGATTTTAGATAGGCCATAGCCTTTTTTGTCTTTTCATCAGAGACTTTATCAATGACACGTTGATTTTCGATTATTCTGTCCATATATTCTTTTCTTTTTTCTTCATCAACGATTTTATATCTTGAAAAGTTAACGAGTGATTCTATTAAAGCGGAAAGGCCTCTGTTAAATGCCTGCACATTTTCATCGTTTATGATGAATTTCCTGATTTTTCCGGTTATGAAAAATATATTCTTATCGCCCTTGATTGGAAAATCATCAGGAGACATTTTCTCAATGCTTACAACATCTACAATAATGTAAGCTGGGGTGTTTTTAATGATGGCTATGTCATCATCATCAGTATAATATTCATCGCCTAAGCAATCTAATGTAGCGTATGTGAAAACCAGAGGATTCTGAGTAATGTTAACTACATATTCATTAGTATTTTGAATGTTCTTTAATGTTTTTGATCCTTCAAAGATTCTGCAGAATACCTTGTCCTCACCCAAATACTTGAAGGCAAAAGCGGCAGCATTTTTCACGCCATCTTCATTGATGGTTGTGGTAATGCATTCATACTGGATATCCTTTTCGATTCCAACTTTAGATAAATCATAATTCATAGTATCAACTCATGAATTTAAATAAAAAGAAAAAAAGAGTAATTTCTCAAATGAGAAATTATAATTTGATTTTTATATCGAGTGCAGATGAACCTTCTTCGTAAACGAAGATTGGGTTAATATCTAATTCGGTAATTTCTGGGAAGTCTAAAGTTAATCTAGCTACTCTTTTGATAGCTTCTTTAACCTCTTCGATATCACAAGGAGCTTCTCCTCTGTATCCTTCAAGTAATTTGGATACTTTGGTCTTTTCGATTTGTTCATCGATTTCTTGTGAGCTCATACCTTTAGCAAGGTTGAATGCAACATCTTCAATGAGGTTTACATATATTCCACCCATACCGAATGCAATCATTGGTCCGAATTGTTTGTCTTTAATCATACCAACGATAACTTCTTCACCGGAATCCATCATTTTTTGCACTTCTACACCGTCAGGAATAATGTCCGGATGTGCAGCTTTTGCATTGGCGATGATTTCATCGTATGCAGCTTTTGCCTCATCAGCATTTTCAATTCCTACTTTTACACCTCCGATATCGGATTTGTGTAAAATTTTATCGGATGCGATTTTAAGTACAACAGGGAATTCCATTTCTTCTGCAAGTTGGGCTGCTTCATCAGCACTTGTGGACAGTTTGATTGGTGCAGCAGATATTCCATAAGCTTCAGCTACTGCGTAAGCTTCACTACCGAGTAATGTGTCTCTGCCATCAGCAACCACTTTATCGAAAATTGCTTTTACAGCATCCTTGTCAACGTCATCCACTTTTTCAATGACATCATCATAGACTCTTTCTTCAAGTTTAGCATATCTTGTCATTGCTTCAAGTGCTGTTACTGCAGTTTCAGGGAATACGTAAGTAGGCACGCCATTTGCTCTTAAAGCTTCATTTGCAGCTTCAAATGATGGTCCGCCCATATTAACAACAATAATAGGTTTGTCAAATTCTTTTCTTTCTTCAAGTATAGCCTGTGCAATTCCGTCAGGATCTGCAGATGCTGTAGGACAAACCATGATGATTAAACTGTCAACATCGTCATAACCCAATACAAGTTCTAATGATTCTTTGTATCTGCTTACAGGTGCGTCTCCCAATACGTCGATAGGGTTTTTAGCGCTTCCCTCATCGGTTACGCATTCTTTTAGTTTTGCAGTGGTTTCTTCATCAAATTGAACGAGGTTTAATCCGGCTTTTTCCATTGCGTCTACGGTAAGTACTCCTCCTCCACCGGCATTGGTAATAATGGCTACGTTATCGCCTTTTGGAAGAGGCGCTTTGGAAAATGCAAGACCTAAGTCAAAGAGCTCTGCCATGGTTTCTACACGCATGATTCCTGATTGGTGGAATGCTGTATCAAATGCAAGGTCACTACCTGCCAATGCTCCTGTGTGTGAGGATGCAGCTGCAGCCCCTGCAGAACTTGAACCGGATTTAAGTATAATAATCGGTTTTTTAGCAGCGGTTTCTCTCATGGTTCTTACAAAGTCTTCATCATCGGAAATTGATTCGAGATAACAGATTATTACGTTGGTTTCGTCATCTTCAGCCAGGTATTGTAACAATTCAATTTCTGTTACTCCCGCCTTGTTACCTAAACTTATTACTTTACTGAATCCAATTCCTGAAGTTACACTCCAGTCGATAATAGCCACCATCATTGCTCCACTTTGGGAGATGAATGCAATGTTTCCAGTTGGAGGCATCATTTGTGAAAATGAACCGTTCAATGGAGTGTGGGAATCAGTAATTCCTAAACTGTTTGGTCCAATAATGTTTATTCCATATTCTTCACCAAGAGCGGTTAATTCAGCTTCTAATTTAGCTCCTTCTTCGCCCACTTCTTTAAATCCTGCGGTAATAACAACCATATTTTCAATACCGACTTCACCACATTCCTTAACTGCGGTATTTACAAATGGGGAAGGAATTGTAATAATTACTAAATCAACTTTTCCTTCTATATCTTTAATGTTTGCGTAAGCTTTTTTCCCGAGAATTTCCCCACCTTTTGGGTTTACTGGGTAAATTTCGCCTTCAAATCCATCGTTGATGAGGTTATCAACAATGATATATCCTACTTTTCCAGGTGTATTGGAAGCCCCAATAACAGCCACAGATTCAGGTTTAAACATCTTAGTGAGATCTTTCATAAGTTTTTCTCCTGTTGTTTTTTATATTATCATGTTAAATTATAATGATAAATAATTAACAATTAATATAATTATATTTTTGTTATATTATTATTTAAATATATTGATAAAATATTCAATTTAATTCTTATTTAAATAGTTTAAAGTATTTTAAATTGTTTTTAGTATTTTAAATAATTTAAAAGAAGTTTTTTTTGCAAGCATTATTAAACTTTATAATGTATGATAATTATAAATATACATAATTAATAAATTATTGATATTTTAATAATTTAAAAATATCTAATTAGGAGATATTATGAGCTTAATTATTGCTTATGTTGGAAAAAAAGGATGTGTAATGGCAAGTGATAAAAGAAAAATAGGATATTTTGGTGATAAAGAAAATTTAGACAAATTAGAAAGTGAACTATATGGTGGATCCATCACTGATGATGAGGCTTTTTTATCCAGGGCCAAAGAACTTGGAATTTCAATTAAACTAACCGATGATGCGAATAAAATTAAAATAATCGGTAATACTATCCGTGGTGAAGTAAGTACAAAAGGAACATTTGAAACAAGAAGAAGACGTATTTACGGAACTACAAACGGTTATCAAATTATTGAATTATTAGGCTCTGATACTGAATCAAGAAAGGCCGGAAAAAACGGACTCATCATTTTCGGTAATGAATATGCAAAGCAATTGGCTGAAACATTAATAAAACGCAAATGGAAAGCATCCCTAAGTTTAAGATACATGGGAGAAATCTTTCAGGAGATTGTTAAGGAAGTTGCATCCAGAACTCCTACCGTTGGAGAAAATGTTGATGTGTTGACTCAGCAACCTAATTTTAATGAAAGTGAAGCGCAAAAGCATTTGAATGTCACTATTGATCATGACATTAAAGTTCTAATTAAATTCAGACAGGATTTAACTGAAAAACTTGTTCAACAGGCGCTTGATGTTAACATGGCTGAAAAAATCATTAATAAAGGCGAAGTGGGTCGTGTAGCTTCAATTGACGGAAACATGTTATATGTTCAACTGAACAGCAAGACTCAGGCAGTTGACGGAAACTGGAAACAGCTTGCAGCTCCAGGTCAAAACGTTTTAATGTTTACAGAAAGTGACAATGTAAAAGTTGGAGATAAAGTTATCATTGAAAATGAGGATTTATGCCTTAAAAAAGATAAGTCCTCTCTTAAATGTGATATAATTTTATGCTCATTGTAATGGGGACTTTCAATGAAGATAACATTTTTAGGAAGTGGTGGAGGACGATTTTCTGCCATTAGCCAAAGAAGAATGACTGGAGGGTTCAGAATTGATAACCTTGCAGGCAAGAATTATCATGTTGACCCGGGTCCAGGAGCGCTTATAAGAACATACCAGTTCGGATTTGACCCTCGTAATCTAAGTGGGGTTTTTGTCTCACACGCACACACCGACCACTATAACGATGCTGAAATATTAATTGAGGCTATGACAAGAGGTATGACCAAAAATTTAGGCACTATAATCGGTAGTGAAAGTGTTCTGGAAGGTTTTGAAAGATGGGGTCCCGCAATTTCATCATATCACCAGTCAAAACCTGATACAATGGTATTGAAACCTGGTGAGAGTCATAATTTTAACAATATTGAAATTAAAGGTACTGCAACATCCCATGGAGATCCTACCGGTGTGGGATTCCAGATAGACTACAACGGATTTAAATTGTCATATACTTCAGATACAGGTTATTTTGATGAACTGGTAGAATATCACAAAGGTGCAGACATATTGATAGCCAGTGTGTTGAGGCCTGGAAATCGCACAATAAACGGCCATATGTGCAGCCGTAATTTCATTGATTTGATTGAAGAAGTAAAACCTCAGGTTGCAGTAATGACACATTTGGGTCTTAAAATGATTTCAAGCAACCCTGTAACTGAAGCAAAAAAAATCTCTAAAAGAACAGGTGTAAAGACAATTGCTGCTTATGACGGCCTGTCATTTAATGTAAATTACAATAATCCAAAAAGATTTAGACTTATTTCTCTTAAGGACGTTCAGTCATCAGTTCACAGCACTAGCCACAGTATGTATGAAAGTGAAAGAAAGAATTCCTACCAGATGGCTTTTAAAAATAATGAATTTGATGAGCTTTCAATATTGAAAAGGCAGTAGATTATTTTTCTAAATCTGTTGGGTGGATAAATCCTGAGCGTATCATGTGATCGGCCAGAATGATTGCCGTACTTGATTCAGCCACAGCTGTCACTCTTGGGCAGATGCAAGGGTCATGACGCCCCTTAATTTCTATTTTTTTATTTTCCATTTTTTCCAAATCAACTGTATTTTGGCATTTGGAAATGGATGGGGTAGGTTTAACTGCAATTCTTGAAACGATTGGCATTCCATTGCTCATGCCACCGATAATTCCGCCTGAATTATTGGTTTTTGTGGTTATTGCATCGTTTTCGATTTTATATTCGTCGTTTATTTGAGAGCCTGTGCAATTTGCAACGTCAAATCCAAGGCCGATTTCAACCCCCTTAACGGCTCCGATATTCATCAGTATCCTTGCCAGGTCTCCATCAAGTCTTTCAAAAACAGGTTCGCCAAGTCCTGCAGGGACATTGACAGCTATTGTTTCAACAATCCCTCCAACGGAATCTCCCTCTTGTTTTTTATCCAATATCAGCTCTTCCATTTGCTTGGCCGCTTTCAGGTCTGCACATCTGACAGGATTTTTTTCAATATTTTCTTTAATTGAATTGAAATCTTGAGCTTCTGCTTTAATATCGCCAATTTGTGTAACATGAGAAATAATTTCAATATTTTGAGTTTTTAAGAGTTTTTTAGCTATTGCTCCTCCAATAACATGTCCAATGGTGACTCTGCCGCTGCCTCTACCACCGCCGTTGTAGTCATAGTTGCCGTATTTTGCCATCCAGCCGTAATCTCCATGGGATGGGCGTGGGGTATTTTTGAGCATGGAATAATCTTTGGAGTGCTGATTTTTATTAAAAACAACTCCTGTTATTGGTGTTCCGTCTGTTTTGCCTTCAAAAATTCCTGAAAGAATAAAAACTTCATCATCTTCCTTTCTTGGAGTTGTGACACTGCTGGTTCCAGGTTTTCTTTTATCAAGCTCTTTTTGAATATCTTCTGCAGTTAATTGTAAGTTTGCAGGGCATCCGTCAACAACGGCACCTACAGCAGGACCATGACTGGTTCCGAAACTTGTTATTTGAAATTTTTCTCCGATTGAATTTGACATGTTTGGCCTCTTTTTAGCAATTGGTGTAATGTTTGTTTTTTTAAGTTTTTAAATGTTTAAATTTTAAGAGATATTTCTGCATGGTTGTCGGCACTGAAAAATAAATAAGGCATCGATTTGGATAACAAGGGGAGCATCTTTTTTATCCGTCCATAACTTTAATTAACTATTCAAATCATATCTTATTATTAAGAAAAAATGTTTTGATGAGTAAGTGATTATTATGCAATTTCCAATTACAAGAATGAGAAGGCTTAGAAAAAATGCCAAAATTAGAAATATCGTCCGTGAAACTAAACTGGAAAAGGATGACTTGATATATCCGATTTATTTTAAGGAAGAACTTGAAGGCGACCAAAAAGAAGAAATCTCATCTCTTCCAGGTGAGTTCAGATACTCTTTGGACAGCGGTGTAGAATTTGCAAAACAGCTTGAAGCGAAAGGATTGAAATCAATCATCGTATTCGGAATACCAAAAGAGGACACCAAAGATGAAATAGCAACTCCCGATTACTCCTCAACAGGTATCGTTCAAAAAGCGGTCAGAAGACTTAAAAAGGAAACCGATCTTGTTGTAATTACTGATGTCTGTCTGTGCCAATACACTTCACACGGCCATTGCGGCATGATAGTGGAAAACGAAGACACTGATGATGGAATAGAGATATTGAATGATGAATCATTGCCTTACATCGCTAAAGTCGCACTTTCACATGCACAGGCCGGTGCAGATATTGTAGCGCCATCCGATATGATGGACGGAAGAGTCGGAGCCATTAGGCAAATTCTTGATGAAAACGGATACTTTAATGTAATGATAATGTCTTACTCTGCCAAATATGCATCAGCATTCTATGAGCCGTTCAGAGTTGCAGCATGCTCATCACCTCATGCGGGAGATAGGAAATCATATCAAATGGACCCTGCAAATGCAGTTGAGGCAATAAGGGAATGTGAACTAGATGTTATTGAAGGATGTGACTTTTTAATGGTCAAGCCGGCACTGCCGTACCTTGACGTTGTGCGTATGGTTCGCGATGAGTTCATGTTGCCTTTGGTTGCTTATAATGTAAGTGGAGAATATGCAATGCTTATGGCAGCTATTGAAAAAGGATTTTTAACTGAAAGGGCAATTACTGAATCACTGCTTTCAATTAAAAGGGCAGGAGCAGATTTAATAATCACTAATTTCGCACCGTACTTACTTTTAAATGATGTGATATAATGGATCCGTTTGAAATTGCCAAAATCGCTCAAATCGCATCAGCCCTTGAAGTTAGCGGATATCCAAAACCTGGAAATGTTCACAGAACACGTGATTATGACGATATGGAATTTGAAGATTTCATAATAAGCGGTATTGTAATTGGAGATGCCATTCGTGAGGCATGCACTGATGTGGATGTTGAAAATCCTCAATTGGGTAAATATATACTTCAGGCAGTCTCAGAAACTGACAGGTGGATAAAAAACAACACCAATCTTGGAATTGTCATGATGACAACACCAATTGCTGTTGCAGCCTCAATAAGTGAAAATTTCGATGAAATTAGAGAAAACATCAAATTGCTGATGGCAAACACCTCCGTTGATGATGCATGTGACCTGTATGATGCAATCAACATTGCCGATGCAGGAGGAATGGGCGATCAGGACGAGTATGATGTGGCAAGCGACAATGCAAAACAGGAGTTAAGAGACAATAATCAGACAATGTATGATGTTTTAAAAATCTCAGCTCCGTGGGATATGCTGGCCCGTGAGATGACTTCAGATATGCCTGCGGTGTTTGAAATAGGTTATCCTACTTATCATGAATTGAAACAGGAGAAATCCAAAAACGAAGCATGCCTTTTGACATTTTTAACAATCTTGTCCCATGTTCCGGATACATTAATATCAAGAAAATACGGAGATGATGAGGCGCTTAAGATTTCACTCATGACCCGTGATTTGCTTAAAATGAAGGATTCATCTGACTTTTTGGAAAGAGTTGCGGAATTTGATGATTATTTATTTAAAAATAAATATAATCCTGGAACAACAGCTGATCTGACAGCAGCTTCAATATTTGTAAGTTATTTGAAATCAAACTTTTAAGGTGTTAATATGAAATTTTATGCGATTAACGGAAGTCCTAGAAAAAACAAAAATACCGCACAGTTGCTTGATAAATCTCTGGAAGGAATTAAAAGTGTAATTCCTGATGCTGAAGTTGAAAGAATCAATTTGTATGATTTGGATTTCAAAGGCTGTAAAAGCTGCTTTTCCTGTAAAAGAATAGGTGGTAAAAATTACGGAAAATGTGCAATCAATGATGATTTAGCAGAGGTTTTGGAAAAACTTTCTTTATGTGATGGGGTCATTCTAGGCTCACCAATCTATTTTGGAGACGTGACCGGCGAGTTGAGAAGCTTTATTGAAAGATTCGCTTTTCCATATCTGACTTACAGTTCAGATGACAATATCGCTCCCAAAAGAATGCCTACAGCATGCATATACACAATGAACTGTCCTGAGGAAATCTTTGACATGATGAATTATCAGATTACATTAAACACATTGGAAGGCGCACTTGAAGCAGTGTTTAAAAAACCGATTACAATGTGCTCCTTTGACACTTATCAGTTCAACGATTATTCAAAGTTCAAATCTGACATGTTCGATGAGGCCAAAAAATTGGAAGTTCGCGAAACACAGTTTCCTAAAGATTTGAAAGAGGCCTATGAACTGGGTCAGAAGTTATCTAAATTAGAATAACTTTTACTTTTTTTAATTTTTTTTAAAATTAGCACTATGTTTATAAATCAAATTAAACATATATTATTTTATTATTAATCTAGAAATCATGGTGTTTAAATGAGTGAGGATATTGAAAAAACCATTAGAGAATTACATATTTATGAAAAGAAACTTTTAAAAGAATTGGAAGCCAATAGGAAAGCAACTCCTGAAGAAATTGCTGAAAATGCCAATATGGATATCAAATCCGTTATGAGTGCGGCAGGTTCACTTGCTTCAAAAGACATTATTGAAGTTGACAAGGAAGTTGAAGAGACTTATTCACTTACTGAAAACGGAATTGCATATGCCGAAAAGGGGCTGCCTGAAAGAAGAATATTGAATGCATTGGCTGAAAAAAAGGAAATCCAAATGAAAGATTTGGCTTCTGAAACTGGTATGGATAAAAAAGAAGCCAATATTGCTCTTGGATGGTTACGCCGTAAAAATTGGGCTCAAATTGATAAAGGTGTTGTCAACATCACTGAAATTGGTGCTGAGTTTGCCAATAAAGCAGGTGTTGATGAAAAAGTTCTTGATTATCTTAAACTCAATGCTGATGGAGTTAAACTTTTCACTGATGATTTAATGGATGGATTCAAAAAACTCACTGGTAGGAAAAATATTTTAAACATCAAAAAACAAACCACACACTCATTTATTCTCTTACCGAAAGGTGAAGAAATCCTGAAAGTCGGATTCACCATAAAAGAACAGGCTACTCAGTTGACCCATGAACATCTAAAAGAGGGCGAATGGAAAAGTTTGGAATACCGTCCTTATGATATTAATGCGGAAGCTCCTGTTGTTTTTGCAGGTAAAAAGCACCCGTTAAGAGAAATCATCGATGAAATCCGTGAAATTTTCCTGAACATGGGTTTTGTAGAGGATAACGGTGAATATGTGGAATCCGCATTCTGGAACTTTGATTCTCTTTTCCAACCGCAGGATCATGCAGCACGTGAAATGCAGGACACTTTCTATCTTAAGAATCCTTTAACATGTGACTTGCCTGATGATGATTTGGTAAAACTCACCGCTGAAACTCATGAAAACGGTGGGGGCACAGGTTCTATCGGATGGCAGTATGATTGGAGTGAAGATATTGCACGCCAAAGTGTTTTAAGGACTCATACAACCGGAATATCCACAAAACACCTGTATGAACATGATGCTCCAATCAAAATGTTTTCTGTAGGAAGAGTATTCAGAAGAGAAACCTTTGACTACAAGCATTTGCCTGAATTCCATCAGGTTGAAGGACTTGTATGCGGTGAAGGAATCAGCTATCAGAATCTTTTGGGAACCTTAAAGGAATTTTATAAAAAACTCGGTTTTGAAGTAAGATTCAGACCGGCTTATTTCCCTTATACTTATTTATCAACCGAATCCGAGATTTATCTTGAAGAAAAAGGAAGCTGGATTGAACTTGGTGGTGCTGGAATGTTCAGACCTGAAGTTCTAAAACCTTTAGGCATCGACCAACCGGCTTTAGCATTCGGTATGGGTATTGAAAGACTGGCCATGATTAGATATGACGTTGAAGACATTCGTATGCTTTACAAAAGTGATATCAAATGGCTTCGTGAAGTGCCTCTTAGTAAAGGGGTCAGATTATAATGTCAATTAAGCTGGTTTCTTGGAATGTGAACGGTATTAGAGCTGTTTCAAAAAAAGATGAATTTTGGAACTGGTTTGACAATACTGATGCGGACATTATCAACTTTCAGGAAGTCAGAGCCGACAAGGATAAGATTCCAAAGAAATTAGCTGATGTTGATGGATATCACCAGTCATTTAATGAAGCCGAAAAGAAAGGATACAGCGGTGTTGGAACATATTCAAAAATCGAGCCTATCGAGGTTGTTAAGGGCCTCGGCGTTGAAGAGCTTGACAATGAGGGAAGGGTTTTGAGAATAAAATACCCTGACTTTTATCTGTATAATATTTATTTCCCAAACAGCGGTATGAATGCAAAAAGACTTGACTTTAAAGTTGATTTCTGCAATGCCTTACTAAAACAGCTAGTTGAGCTGAAAAACAGTGGGGAAAATGTGGTCATTACCGGTGACTACAATATCGCTCACCATCCTATCGATGTTTATAATCCGAAAAACTGTGAAGGAAAATCAGGTTACCTTCCTGAAGAACGTGCATGGCTGGATGAGCTTGAAAAAGCAGGTTTTGTTGATACATTCAGAATGTTTGACGAAGGGGAAAACAACTTTACCTGGTGGAGTTACAGAACACGCGCACGTGAAAGAAATGCAGGATGGAGACTGGACTATTTCTATGTAAATGAAGAAATAAAAGATAATGTAAAATCAGCTGAAATTTTAGCTGACATTTATGGTTCAGATCACTGTCCAGTAACTTTAGAACTAGAATTTTAAAAATTGATGATTATAAAATGGTATTTACATCACCAATATTGTCGATAATGGTTATGTCCAGTTGCTCTTTTTTAATGTAATCCCTGTCGTCTTCAGTAACGTCGGAGTTTACAAGAATCGCTCTCATTCCAGCGTTTACCGCACCCAGTGCATCCGCTTTAAATTTATTTCCAATCATCAATGATTTTTCAGGGTTTCCTTTCATTTTCCTAAGTGCAACGTCATAAATTAGTTTGTCAGGTTTTTCTTTACCGACCTCTTCAGAAGTGATTACTGCATCAAAAAATGAATGTATGTTGAGCCTAACTAATTTTTCCCATTGTTTAATAGTCAGTCCGTTTGAAATAACTGCTAAACGGTAACCTTGGCTTTTGAGATAGATTAATGTATCAATTGTTTCAGGATATGGTCTTAAAAGCGCCATTTTAACGTTATGGTAGGTTATCATTCCAAGTGCGACAAGCATAGGGTCTTCATGACCTAAAACAACCTGGGTCAATACATTGAAATGCTTTCCATAGTTGGATCCTTTTTCACGAATGATGGTTTTTAAAACACCATAAGCTTCATCTTTATCTAATGGAAGTCCATTATCCACCATCAATCCAATTGCTGCTTTTCTAGCAGTTTCAGCAAAATCTGAAGTATCAAGTAAAGTGCCATCAATATCGAAAAAGACAACACTATCGTCATTTTCTATCATATGATTTAAGTATATATTTTAAAAATATTTAAATATTTTTAGAAGAATGCATCAAGACTTTGCTGGACTTCACCGACGGCCATGTCCTCAAGGTCTTTTCTTGTATATCCGAATGAATACATAATTCTTTCAACAGCAGGAATCAACTGATTTTTGATGTAATAATCCTTGTCATAGTCAAATCCTTCACTATACTCATATGGAACCGCCCTTTGGCTTATTGAACCTTTTCCTTTGACAATTATATATCTGACAATGGTTCCTCTACTTACCTTAACTCCATGTTCCTCTATCTTTTGAGCGGCAACGACATGGGGTCCGACCTGTTTGTACTGGTGTAGAGGTTTGGTGATTTGGGTGTGGATTACAAGCTCCTTATTGTCCACTTTACCGCTGCGGATTCTTTTGAAAGCTTTTTTAACTTCTTTAATGGCCTTATCAGAATCCCCTTCTTTTAAAATAGCCATTAAAACAGCTTCCTGAGTATTTTTTACAATAGGTGCCCAATCCCTTCTAACTAACTCCAGGCCTTTGGCTATAATTTCTCCGTCTTCAATTACGGCATATCTCTTTTTGCTTACGAAAAATCCTCTTCTGTAAAACCCTTCATATTCCAGTTCCATACTTTCCGGAAGGGTTGAATTAAGATATTTTAGGAATTTCTGGGCCTGTTGTTTTATTTCGGCTTCAAGTTCTAATTGCTCTTTTGTCTCTTGAACCATAATTTAACTATATTTTATGTAGTTATAATATTTTTCCAAAACAATTTTTTAATATTAAATCAATTTTATTGTCCAGATATTGTAAAATTCTGTTTAAAAATGACTTGTATTACTTTTCAAATGCTCTACGACTTTTTTTATAATGTTTATCAATCATAGTATGTTTGAGGTTTGATATAATGGAAAAAAGATTGATCTCAAGTTATGACGAAATAAATGACACATTTGTTGGTAAAATTGATGGCGAGAACGGATATTGTGCAGATTATGGAATTTCTGATGGTGTATTTTTAGGCATTAACAATGCCAATTTTCCATCACGGGTGTTTGTTTTTAAAGCATCAAAATTTTTAAACACTTCAAAGGAAACATTGGAAAGTGCTGATGTCAAAATCAGCATAAACTGCAATGGTTCCTATTTGTATTTTGACCTTTTCATAGAAAACTCCAGGATTTTCTCAACCAAATGCAAAAACAAATTCGGAATTCCGAATCTGGATTATATAATCGATAGTAACTACTAGTTACTATCTGTCATCTTTAAATATGACTTAACCTATAATTATATTAAAACGTTGTTAGGAGTGATACATTGAAAAATCCGGAAATTGATATGTCATCTGCAAATGAAATCGTTATTGTAGTGCCTGAAGAAGCCATGAAAGATGGAGAATTGGAAATTGACTTAGACGCGTTAGGTATTGATGTCGAAAAATTGGATGGAGAGGTTAATATTGTTATTCAGGTTGAAGGAGCAGAAGAATTTGATGACGACCTTCTTGACGATGAAGATTATCTGGATGAAGCAAATCAGTGGTATTTCGATGATGATCCTTACGATATAGTTTATTACGAATTTCCATATGGGGATTATTAAAATGGTGAAAGAAGTTCCATACTATACTTTTAGTGAAGACGGCAACTCCCAGTCTTTGAATACTGAGGGTGAAGCATATATCGATGATAACGACCTAAAAGAATTATTGATTGAGCTTTTAGGTGATGACGTGTCCGATGAAGCAATTCAGGAAATTCTGGATGCCTCATCTGATGAAGATATCAGTGAAGAGGAATTCGACAAGTTACTTGACGAATTTATTTTGAAAAATAAAAATTAAAATTCTTATTTTTTGTCTGAAAAATAAAACATTTATATATAATGATAAATTAATATTTTATTATCATTATTCTTTAAGCTTCTTTTTTGCTCTCAAAAATTAGGCTGTTAATTTTCTTGCATACAGTTTAATTGAAAGAAGTTTATAGACTGCGATTATTATATTACAGATTAATTTTTATTAGGTGAAATAATGGCAATTTCTCAAGGAAAATCAACAAGAAGTCCATCCGGTGCAAGAAATGTTGCAAACCGTGGAAAAAGGAAATCCGAATTAGGAAGAGACCCAGCTGAAACTAGGGTTGACGAAAAAAGATTAAGAAAAATCAGAACCCGTGGTGGAAACGAAAAACTCAGATTAGCTGCTGCTGATAAAATTAACGTAACCGACGCTAATGGTAAAACCAAAGTAGTAGACATCATTGGAGTAATTGAAAACACCGCAAACCCTAACTACGTAAGAAGGAACATCATTACCAAAGGTGCTATTGTAGAAACTCCTGAAGGTAATGCTAAAGTAACATCAAGACCTGGTCAAGATGGTGTTATTAACGGAATTTTAATTTAAAGATATTTATCTTTAAATCTCTCTTTTTTTTACTTTTTTGACTCTTTCAAAAACTTTGTTGATTTTCAAAATCCTTTTTGCGATTGTCATTCCAAATGAGATCTCTGCGATAGATTCGTTTTAAAACGCCTCGTTTG
>OMSA01000186.1 GCA_900313645.1 uncultured Methanobrevibacter sp. | reverse complement strand
AATATTGACCTTGAAAGAATTGATGAAATTCCACTTGACAGCAATCGTAAAATGATGACTACGATACATAGACTGGACGGTGAAAATAATGTTGTTTTTACAAAAGGTGCTCCAGAAATAATTTTAGATAAATGCAAACACGTTGATTATGATGGAACTATTAAAATCCTTGATGCTGAAATCAAGGAAATGATAATTAAAAAAATTGATGAAATGAGTGACAATGCGCTTAGAGTAATCGGCTTTGCCTACAAAATTCAGGACGAAACAGAAAGTGAAGACAACCTGATATTTACCGGACTGCTCGGGCTGATTGACCCGCCTAAAAAAGACGCGAAAAAAGCGGTTAATGATTGTATTAACGCCGGAATCAAAGTAAAAATGATTACCGGAGATTATGAAAAAACCGCACGTGCAATTGCGAAGGATTTGGGAATACTGACAACCGGAAGAGTGATAACCGGTGCTGAATTGGAAAAAATAAGCCTGGAAGAGTATTATGAAATTGCAGATGACATTCAGGTTTATGCAAGAGTAAAGCCTGAACATAAAATGAAAATTGTAGAGGCTCTCAAAAATTCCGGAAATGTTGTTGCAATGACCGGTGACGGCGTCAACGATGCTCCAGCACTGAAAAAAGCATCAATCGGTGTTGCCATGGGTGACGGTACGGACGTTGCTAAAGAATCTGCAGACATGGTTGTTCAAAACAATGACTTTACAACAATTGTGAAGGCCGTAAAAGAAGGGCGTAAAATCTATGACAACATTAAAAGATTTGTCAAATTCCAGGTTTCAACAAATGTTGGAGCAATACTGACAATAATCGGAACATCACTATTATCTCTGCCTCTGCCATTCAATCCTGTGCAGCTGTTATGGCTAAATATCGTGATGGACGGACCTCCGGCACAGACCCTCGGTGTTGAAGGAGCCGAAAGGGATTTGATGAAAAGACCTCCCGAAACCGGAGATATCCTAAACAGAAAAACTTTAATGGAAATATTGATTTCCGGAGCGGTAATGGCAATAGGCACAATTCTAGTTTTTGCCTATGAATTGGGCAGCAAAGCATCCGAATCAAAAGCTATGACTGTTGCCTTTACATTATTTGTTGTCTATCAGTTATTTAATGCATATAACAGAAAAGCCGATTCAGATGAATCAAGCAAATACCTGTATCTGGCTATCTGCTGATTATATACATCCCTCAATTGCAAATCATATTCAGAACAACATCAATTGATATGGTTGATTGGGCAATAATTATTCTTGTAGGGCTGACCATAATTATAGCGGATAAATTAATGAAAAAGGTGATAAAATGAAGATATTCCTGCTTGGCGGAACCAAGGATTCAATAAACATCATCCAGTATGTGAAAGACAATTATGACGCCTACATCCTGACTACCACAACAACAGAATACGGTGCAAAACTTGCAAGGGAAGGTGGAAGCGATGATACAATAGCCCGTCCGCTTTTAAAGGATGAAATTATCCAAATCATTACCGAAAATGGCTTTGACATTCTCATAGATGCGACACATCCGTTTGCGTCACATATCACCCAGACCAGTTCAAGCATCGCTCAAGAGCTTAACCTCCCATATATACGCTTTGAAAGGCCTACAACTGATCTTTCAAACATTGAAACATCACATATCCATTACGTAACATCATTTGATGAAGCCGGAAATCTGATTGAAAACGAGTTTGCCAACGGCAACGTACTTCACTTTGCAGGAGCCAATACAATGGAGGACGTCCTGAAGCATGTTTCTGTCGACAGGTTTTATCCTCGCATCCTGAAGGTTGCAAGCTCCATTGAAAAATGCGAAAAACTTGGAGTGGATCCTGACCACATCATTGCAATGAAAGGGGCTGCAAGTCTAGAGGAAAATATCGCTCTTATTGAAAAATACGATGCAAGCGTAATGATTACAAAAGAAAGCGGTGAAGTTGGTGGAGTTATTGAAAAAATCCAGGCTGCAGACGAAAGAAATGTTGCAGTGATAATGATTCAAAGACCAAAAATAGACGGATTAAATAAAAATGATATTGTATCTAATCTCAAAAACGCCGAGACTGGGATTTGAACCCAGGCGAGGATGACCTCACAGGATTTCAAGTCCTGCGCCTTACCAGACTAGACTATCTCGGCATGTGAAAAGGAATATTTAGAAAGGAATCTAAATATTTATCCTTTAAGTTCAATTTCAATACTTACGTTATCAGGAACGTTAACTTTCATGACTTGTCTCATAGCACGTTCATCAGCTCCAATACCGATTAAACGTTTATGGATCCTGAGTTCCCATTTTTCCCAAGAAGCTTTACCTTCTCCATCTGGAGATTTTCTTGTTGGAACTACTAATTTTTTAGTAGGTAATGGAATTGGACCAGATAAGTCAACACCAGTTCTTTCAGCAATTTTTTTGAGTTGATCACAAACATATGCTAATTTTTCTGGGTCTGTTCCAGTAAGTTTAATTCTTGCTTGATTCATATATTATCCTCCAAAAAACAAAAAGAAAGAAAGTAAAAAATTACTTTCTAATTATTGTTTACAAACTTATTCTGCTGAGGTAACTTTAAGACATAATCCTGCAGCAACAGTTTGACCCATAT
This sequence comes from uncultured Methanobrevibacter sp., assembly GCA_900313645.1. Classification (GTDB taxonomy): domain Archaea; phylum Methanobacteriota; class Methanobacteria; order Methanobacteriales; family Methanobacteriaceae; genus Methanocatella. Next base: position 857 of record OMSA01000186.1, on the reverse strand, counting down.
CTCTGATAGCGAATCTACCCATAGGAGGTATTTTTTGAGCTTCTTCCATAACCATTGGTTTAGTAGGTTTAATTTGGACGATAGCTGCATCACCAGTTTTAAGGAAGTCAGGAGTTCCTTCTTGTGGTTGACCAGTAGCAGGGTCAAGTTTGGAAGTTAATTCTAAGAAAGTACATGCAGTTTGAGAGGTGTGACAGTGGAATACAGGAGTGTATCCAACGGTGATTACACCAGGGTGTTGTAATACAACAACTTGTGCTACGTCTCCTCTTCTGATATCGTTTTTACCTACACCTCTTACGTTGAATCCGATGTTGTCACCAGGTTCAGCAACTTCAAATTGTTCGTGGTGCATTTCAATAGATTTTACTTCACCAGTAGCTCCGTTAACATTTGAAGATGGTAAGAAAATAACGTTGTCACCTTTTTTCATTACACCAGTTTCAACTCTTCCTACAGGTACGGTTCCTACACCAGTAATGGAGTAAACGTCTTGAATAGGAATTCTTAAAGGTAAGTCTAAAGGTTTTTCAGGTGGAGTTAATTTGTCTAACTCTTCCATGAGAGTTCCGCCTTTGTACCAGGTCATGTTGTCACTTTTTTCTTTAATGTTGTCCCCTTCAAATGCAGAGAGAGGGATGAAAGGTACGTCAGCAGGGTTTCTACCAATAGATTTGAGTAATACGCCAACTTCTTCTTTAACTTCGTTGAATCTGTCTTCACTGTAGTTTTCCATATCCATTTTGTTTACAGCAATAATTAATTGTTTAATACCTAAAGTCATGGATAAGAACATGTGTTCTTTGGTTTGTGGCATTACACCGTCGTTAGCAGCTACTACTAATACAGCTGCGTCA
>OMSA01000014.1 GCA_900313645.1 uncultured Methanobrevibacter sp. | reverse complement strand
GGATATGAAACGTGGTTGGGACAGTCCGTATGATTATCTTGCAAAGCTTGTTGATGCAAAAGGTAATCCTGTTTCCGGTCAAACATTGATTTTCACCGTCAACGGTAAGGAATATGAGGCTGTAACTGACAGTGAAGGTGTTGCTAAACTTACAACTTCCAAATTGGCTGTTGGAGTTTATGATGTTACTGTAACCAATCCGGCTACCGGTGAGAATGTAACTAAAAAAGTCACTATCGTTAAAAGATTGCTTCAAAACAAAGATTTGACTAAGGACTTTGAAGGCCCTCAAGCCTACAGGGTTCTTGCAATCGGTGATGACGGTAATGCTGTCGGCGCTGGTGTTGTTGTTGCAATAAAAGTAAATGGCGTAACCTATAAAATCAAAACCGACAAGAACGGTTATGCTACATTGCCGATCCACTTAAACCCTAAATCATATGTAATAACCGCAACTTATCATAAAACTACTGTTTCCAATAAGATTGTGGTTAAACAGACTATGAAACTTGTCAAAACCGCTGTAACAGTTCAAAAGGGTAAAGCATTTGTTCTCTCAGCAGTATTGAAATGGTCTAACGGTAAGGCAATTGCAGGAAAAGTCATTAAGTTCGAGTTTTATAAGAAAACCTATCAGGCAAAAACCGACAGCAAAGGTATTGCTAAAGTGACCATACCTGCCAAAGTTACACAAGGCCTTAAAAAAGGTGCAACATACCTTTACAGTGCAATGTACATCAAAAACATCTTAAAAGGCAAAGTACTTAAAAGGCAAAGTAACAATTAAATAAGGAGATTAATTAATTTAATCTCTACTTTTTTTCTTTTTTTCAAGAAATATTTTACACATAAACTACTTTTTCTATTAAAATTCTAATTAATTGTGAAGTGATGTACCTTAGTACAAATAGAAATAATATTTTTTAGGTCATGAATCAATATTTTTAATCATTCCATCATTTATTTGCACTAAAAGAAGTTAAAACTATATAAATTTTTCACGGAATTGTTATTTTTCGACATGAAAATTTTTTGTAAAAAAAAGAAAATTAAATAACCGTAAGGTTATTTTTTATCATAAGCCTTTACGGCTTCTTCAACATCATCATAAAGTCCGAGTGCTGCCAGAGCACCGACTTTACCCTGTTCGCCTGTAACGGCAATTAAAGGTATGTTCAATTCTTTTGCAACATTTTCAGCTGTTTCAACGTCCATCATTCCTGATTTTGTAGCGATTGAGTACTCCCTTAATTTTTCAGGTATGTCTATGCCTTCAAGAATTGCGATTGCTGTTTTATCAGATAGTGTGTCTCTTTTAAGAATTTCAATTGTCCTGTCAATCAGGTCCTGTTTTCTGTCGCTTTCAACAGCGAAGGTAAGAGCGATTGAAACGCAATTTTGAGTTTTGTGAGGGTTGTGCGGATACAGCTGGACGATAATGTGGTCCAGATATTCATAGCCTTCGCCTGCAAGCTCGACACCCAGGTTATGGGCCATTGTCCAGGTGGCGCCGGCATCCTTGGTATCGGTGTCGTCAACTCCGATTACTACCTTTTCAAGTTTAGGAGTTACAACAGTTGCCCTTCCAACCTTTGAGCCTCCTCCAATATCAAGAAGCTCAACGTATTTGACGCCTTCACCCATTCCTCTGCACATTCCTGCTCCAACGCCAGCTCCGGCAAGACCTGCATGGGTAACCTTTACCTCATCGCCGTCAACGGTGATTTCATCAATTCCTGCCGCATTGAAACTGGCCTTCAAGTCAAGTGGAGCTGAACCGATGTGGCATTTGTAGACATGCTTGTTGCCGTCACGAAAAGCCGAATAGATAAGCTCTGAATTGTTCCTGTATTGGTTTAAAAGCCAATGAGATCCTGAAATGCATGGATGATATTCTACAATTTCAACCTTGTCCCCGTCCACCATTGTGAGAACCTTCTCATATGGTGCAATCCAGGGGTCTGAAAATTTTTCTCTTAATTCGTCGGGTTTTAGAATTTCCATCCAATCACTAGATTTCTTTTAGTCTGTCGCACATTTTGATAGCTGCTTCAACAGCGCTTTTTGCGTTTTTGACACGTCTGTGAGCATCCATTCTTGTCATTCCAGGTCCGGTAATACCGAGAGCCACTGGTGTATCGTATTCAAGAGCCAAATCTGCAATCTTACGGGAAGCGTGTTGAGCCACAATCTGGTCGTGGTCGGTTGCGCCTTCAATTACTGCACCTAAGGTGATAATTGCATCGTATTCCCCTTTCTGCAATAATTTTTTGATTACAAGAGGCATATCGAATACGCCAGGAACTGCAACCACTTTTGTAATTTCACAGCCTCTGTTTTTCGCTTCGGCCTGTGCAAGTTCTAACATCATTTGTGTAATATCATAATTAAATTCCGCAACTACTGCTGCTATTTCATATTTTGCCATTTTTATCAAACCTCTTTTTTATTTAAGCTCCGCTAAATATAATAAGTAAAAATCCTGCAACCCCACTGACTACCATAATGAATATGATAAAAAGTGCCGCCAATTGCATTGTTGTTAATTTTTTGAAATTCATACTTTATTATCTCCCTTTTATTTTTTATAAATATTTTTTAACTTCATCGGCAAGTTCCTGAGTTGTAGCCGAACCGCCCAAATCTCCGGTTAAAACTTCAGCATCACTCAATACCTTAAGTATTGCGGCGTCAAGTCTGTCAGCCGCCTCGTTTTCGCTCAAGTATCTAAGCATCATGACAGCCGAAAGCATCATTGCAATCGGATTGGCTATGCCTTTTCCTGCAATGTCCGGCGCAGAACCGTGAACAGGTTCAAACAGTGCACCGTCACGACCTATGTTTGCGGAAGGAATCAGACCAAGCCCGCCTACAAGACCTGCACCCTCATCGGACAGTATGTCTCCGAAAAGGTTGGTTGTCACAATAACCTCAAAGCTTTCAGGCTGTGTAATGAGATACATTGCGGTTGCATCCACGTAAAAGTCCTCTGTTGCAATGTCCGGATAGCTTTCTGCAACTTCATAGAAAATCTCCTTGAAAAGCCCGTCGGTTTTCTTAAGCACGTTTGCCTTGTGAACTGCGGTCACCTTGCTTTTGCCGTTTTCTTTTGCATAGTTAAATGCATAGTCAATAATGCGTTTTTCTGCCTCTTTTGTGATAATGCGTCTTGCAACAGCACCGTTGTCGGTATATTTCTCCTCATCGGCGATATACATTCCTTCGGTGTTTTCGCGCACAATCATAAAGTCGATATTTTCGAATAATGAATTAGTATTAGGATAAGACTTTACAGGTCTTAGATTAGCAAACATCTTCATTTCCTGGCGTATTTTAACAATAACATCTGCGGCGGTCTCTCCTGCTGCACCAAAAAGGCAGGCATCTGCATCTCTAATCATATCCAATGTTTCACCAGGCAGTGCTGTGCCGTTTTTTTCCAAACATTCGTCACCCGCATCGCCGTAAACGTATTCAAAGTCGATGTCAAGCGCATCCAGCACTTCCAATGTTACTTTCATAACCTCCTTACCGATTCCGTCTCCCGGAACCACGGCAATTTTATAACTATCTTTTGTTTTTGAGGTATTCAATCAAACCACCCTGATTTAGTATTTCCAACATGAATGGAGGTAATTTCTTAAATGTCACTGTCTCTCCATTTTGGGATGTTATTGTAGCGTTCTGCATATCTACAGTAATTTCCTCTCCGTCTTCTATAAGTTTGCTAATTCCCGGAGCTTCAAGAAGTGGAACTCCGACGTTTGTAGCGTTTCTGTAAAATATTCTTGCAAAGGACTCGGCAATGACTGCGGCAACGCCGACGCCTTTAAGCGCAATCGGTGCGTGTTCCCTTGAAGAGCCGCATCCGAAGTTTGAGCCGGCCACGATAAAGTCGCCCTTTTTGCATTTCCTGTCGAAATCCGGATCAAGGCCCTCCATGCAATGCTTTGCCAAGGTTTCCTCATCTGTGTAAATCAGATATCTTCCAGGAACAATGATGTCTGTGTCTATGTCATTTCCAAATTTCCAAGCTGTACCTTTCATGATATCACTCCGGCGCCACGATTTTTCCTTCAATCGCTGAAGCGGCAGCAACTGCTGCTGAAGATAGGAAAACCTTTCCGTCAGGAGAGCCCTGTCTTCCTTTAAAGTTCCTGTTTGAAGTTGAAAGACTCACTTCTCCAGGTCCGATTATTCCGGTATGCCCTCCAAGGCACGGTCCGCAGCATGGAGCGGAAACAAGCGCTCCGGCTTCAACGAATATCTTAATCAATCCTTCGTCCAATGCTTTTGTATAAACTTCTTTTGATGCAGGGATAACCAGCATTCTTGTATTTCTGGCCACTTTGTTGCCTTTAAGTATTTTTGCGGCATCTCTAAGGTCGCTTATTCTTCCGTTGGTACATGAACCCAGAAATACCTGATCGATTTCCTGGTCAACCTCACTTACGGGCCTGACGTTGTCAACGTTGTGAGGACAGGCCACCTGAGGCTCCAAATCACTGACATCAATATCAATAATATTAAGGGAAGGTGAGTCCAAATCGGTTTTAAACACTTCATAAGGTTTGTTGGAACGTTTTTCAACGTAATCAATAGTTTTTTTGTCAGGTTCCACCAGACCGGTTTTCCCACCCATTTCAATTGCCATATTGCATAAAACCATTCTGTCTGAAACGCTCATGTCCGATACGGTTTCACCGCCAAATTCGCATGCCTTGTAGGTTGAACCGTCAGCGCCCATCTTGCCGATGATATGCAGGATGACGTCTTTTGCATAAACGTTGTCCTTCAGCGCACCGGTAACATTGAAGCGGTTTGTTTCAGGCACCTTAAACCATAAGTTTCCCTCAGCAAATACCATTGCCATATCGGTTGAACCGATACCTGTTGCAAATGCTCCCAGAGCTCCATGGGTACATGTATGTGAATCTGCACCTACAATAACCTCGCCGGGAACGACATGGCCCAATTCAGGAAGTATCTGATGGCAGACCCCCTGGTTTACATCATAAAAATGTTCGATATTTTGCTTTTCGACAAAGTCTCTCATTATTATGTGGTTGTTGGCAGAATCAATTGAATCCGCCGGGACCTGATGGTCAAAAGGGATAACTATCTTTGATGAATCCCAAACTTTTTCAGCACCTATTTTTTCAAAGGACTGCACTGAAAGAGGTCCAGTTAAATCATGAGTCATTGCTACATCAATATTTGCTATAATTATATCTCCAGCTTCCACGTTATCTTTGTTTGAAGCTTTAGCTAATATTTTTTCAGACATTGTTGGCATATTTTAAACCTCTTAATAATGATAAATGTTTATGTTTTACAAGATATATAAACTCTTTTTTTATGCATCATTTTCACCGAATTTTTAAATTATATATATAATGTCCAACAAAACACTATTCATGAGCAACTCATTTTTTAGCAGATTTAAAAAAGAAGAAGAAAAGCCTCCGGAAATTGAGGAAAAAACTCCTGTTTGGAATGATAGGACTTACTGGGTTTCAACAATGCAAAAAATAGCATATCCTATCCTGAACAATTTATCCAAAGGTTCACTTAGGAAAAACATGCCTTGCGAATCAAAAGGTGACGACGGACAGAAATTTGCATACTTTGAAGCCTTTGCTCGTGTTTTCAATGGAATTGCACCGTGGTTGGAGTTAGGTGCGGATGATTCCGAAGAAGGCATGCTTCGGGAAAAATACATTAATTTTACACTAAAGGCCATTTCAAATAGTGTCAATCCCAACAATAATGACTATATTTTTGTTGTGGAACCGAAACAGTCTTTAGTTGAAGTTGCTTTATTTGCTCAAGGATTACTCAGAGCCAAAAAACAGATATGGCTTAATTTACCGATGGATATTCAGGCCAGAATAATCCGCGAACTTAAAAATACAAGAATAATCGCCCCATATGAGAATCACTGGCTTCTTTTTACATCAATGATTGAAGCGACATTGCTCGAATTCACAGGCGAATGTGACACAGAAAGACTGACATACGCCATTTCCAAATTTAGGGATGATTTCTACATTGGGGACGGAATCTATTCTGACGGCGAGGATTTTGAAGCCGGATACTACAACAGCCTAGTCATCCATCCAATGCTTAACGATATCCTTAAGGTCATGAGAAAGTACAGCCTTTCCGACGGCGAGTTTTTGGATGTGCAGCTGATGAGATCTTCAAGACTGTCTTCACAGCTTGAAAGAATGATTTCACCTGAAGGAACATATCCTTTATTGGGAAAATCACTGTCTTACCGTTGCGGCGTTTTTCATCTGCTCTGTCAGGCGGCATTATTGAATATACTGCCAAGAAACATTTCCCAGGGTCAAGTAAGAAGCGCCCTTACTAAGGTAATTCAAAAACAGTTCACTGATAATAAGAACTTCGACGAAGACGGATGGTTAGTCTGCGGACTGAACGGCTCACAGTCAGACATATGCGAAAATGACATTACAACCGGCAGTATGTACGCATGCTGCAGTGTATTCCTGCCTTTGGGCTTAAGTTCAGAAGATCCATTCTGGAAAGAACCGTTTGAGGAATGGAGCAGTCTTAAAGCATGGAACGGCCATCAAGTCCAAATAGACCAGTCAATTAATTTTTAATTCAATTCATATAAGTTCCCGTAATTAAACAGTTTAATTTCGCCAGGAACTTCTTTTATTATATTTTTAGTGTCGAATATCACAGGTTTTGGCATGTTTTTTACAATCATATCATAGTCCATGTCCTTGAATTCGTTATGGTCACATAAAATAAGTATCAAATCGGCATCTTTTGTGGCTTCATCAAGGCTTACAAAGTCGGGATTGTCTATATGAGGGTCATGGATAGCTATATCATAGTCCTTTTTCAGGCCAGCTATTATCTCATAAGCCGGACTTTCCCTGTCATCTCCTGTATTTCCCTTGTATGAAACGCCAAGAACAGCTATTTTTCCAGAAGAGATAATCTTTTTGACATTGTCAACAACAAATTCAGGCATTGAGTTGTTTGTATCACGTGCAAGCTTGATTATCTTTGCGGTTTCAGGAGCTTTTGCATAAATGAAATAAGGGTCAATCGCAAGGCAGTGGCCTCCGACACCAGGACCTGGGGAGTGAAGGTTTACTCTCGGATGCTTGTTTGCCATTTCAATAACGTCCAAAGCGTTCACGCCAATTTCGGCACAGATTTTTGCAAGTTCATTTGCAAGTGCAATGTTGACGTCTCTGAAAGTGTTTTCCATACATTTGGAAAGTTCGGCAGTTTTAGCTTCTGTAAGCATCAGGTTGCCCTCTACAAACTGGCCGTAGACTTCACTTGCCTTTTTGGCACACTCTGGTGTCACGCCGCCGATGATGCGGTCATTGTGAATCAGCTCCTCAATGATTTTTCCCGGAAGCACCCTTTCAGGGCAGTGTGCAAGATATAAGTCCTCACCTATTGTAAAGCCGGCATCTTCAAAGATAGGCTTGACGGTTTCATCAGTGGACATCGGAGCTATTGTTGATTCGATGATGACAGTATTTCCCTTTTCAAGATAAGGTATTATTGACTGGCATGCGCTTACGACATAGCTCAAATCACAGCTGTAGTTTTCGACAACATAAGGGGTAGGTACTGTAATTATAAAAGCGTCGGCTTTTTGGGGTGTTAATGAGGCTGTGTATACTTTAAGGTCTACTGCTTTTTTGATAATATCGCTTATTCCCGGCTCTTCGATGTGAATAATTCCCTTGTTTAAGTTTTCCACAATCTGCTCATTGACATCGACTCCGACAACTTCACAATGGTTTCTTGCAAACAGTGCGGCTGTTGGAAGTCCAATATAACCTTGACCCATAATACATATTTTCATAATTACAATCTCCCTTCTTTTTAAATATTAAGTATAATATATATTTTAACATATATTAATTTTTAAGTGATTGTATGAAAATTTTGATTACAGGATCTGATGGAATGTTGGGTCATGACCTGGCGTATGTCTTGAAAGGCAAGCATGAGTTAATCCTTACCACTTCAAAAACATTGGACATTACAGATAAAAATCACGTGATCGATTTTGTTTCATCCCAAAAACCGGATATGCTTATTAATGCGGCGGCATATACCGATGTCGACGGATGTGAGAAGAATCAGGAACTTGCATACAGCGTAAACGGCGAGGGTGTAAGAAATCTGGCGATGGCATGCAAAAAAATCGGATGTGGGCTGGTGCATATAAGCACAGATTATGTTTTCAGTGGCGAAAACACCCGCCCGTGGGTTGAGGATGATGAAACCGGTCCGATAAGCGTTTACGGAAAAAGCAAGCTTGAAGGCGAAAAGGCAATTTGCGAGATTCTTGACAAGTATTTCATTTTAAGGACCGCATGGCTTTATGGCGTAAACGGCAGGAACTTTCCAAAAACAATGCTTGAGCTTTCCGAAAATCATTCAAAAATCACGGTCGTTTATGATGAGGTCGGAACACCTACATATACTCTTGATCTGGCACAAGCAATTTCCAAACTTATTGAAACTGATTGCTACGGCATATATCATCTGACCAATTCCGGAAGCTGTTCCTGGTGCGAATTTGCAAGATGCATATTTGAGATTGCCGGAGCAGACGTTGAAGTCGTTCCGGTTACCGCAGATGAGTTTGCAAGGCCTGCTCCAAGACCGAGCTATTCAGTTCTGGAAAATAGAAATTGGGTCGAAAATGGTTTTGAACCTCTCAGAAATTACACAGAGGCCATAAAGGAATATATTGAGTTGATAAGATGAACAAAAAGATTATCCTACTAATTGCAGTTATCATTGCGCTTTTTACAATAGGTTCTGTGAGTGCAGGATTTTTTGACTTTTTAAGCTTTGGAGACGATTCCGGAGATGTCAATGTAGTCGAAGACGGAGAGTACTGCACAGTTGATGAGGTGGCAGCCTACATCAAGGAATTTCACAAGCTTCCAAGCAATTACATAACCAAAAAAGAGGCAAAGGCTCTGGGCTGGCACGGAGGTCCGCTTAAAAAATACGCTCCCGGAAAAAGCATAGGCGGGGACGTATTTACAAACAGACAGCACATTCTGCCGGACAGTAAGGACAAATACATAGAATGTGACATCAATGCAAACGGAAGCAGCCGGGGAGCGGAGAGAATAGTTTACAACACCGGTAATTTTAAGGTGTATTACACATCAAACCACTATGAATCATTTGAAGAGGTCTAAAATGCAATTGGACGGCAAACTAATCAAAAAGCAGGGGCATGACTATTTAAAGGAAGCGCTGAATCTCCCTGATTATTACGGAAAAAATTTGGATGCCTTATATGACTGTCTGACAGAAATCGAGTGTGAAATCGAACTGGTTAATGCGGATGAGGTTGAAAGTGACATTATTGAAACATTTACAGACGCTTCACGTGAAAATGATTTTTTAAAGTTTAAAATAATATGAGTGATAAAGTGATATTATGAAAGGAATAGTACTTGCAGGAGGCTCAGGAACCCGTTTGTATCCCATAACAAAAGCGGTTTCCAAGCAGCTATTGCCTCTTTATGATAAACCTATGATTTATTATCCGATTTCCGTATTGATGCTTGCGGGAATCAATGAAATACTGATTATATCCACTCCAAGAGACCTGCCTATGTATGAGGAACTTTTGGGTGACGGATCAAGTCTTGGAATCAAGTTTTCATATGAGGTTCAGGAAAACCCTAACGGCCTTGCAGAGGCGTTCATTGTAGGTGAGGAGTTCATCGGCGATGACAGCGTTGCGCTTATCCTTGGAGACAACATATTCCACGGACACAGATTCACCGAAATTCTTGAAAGGGCAAGGGGCCTTGAGGAAGGTGCCGTAATATTCGGATACTATACAAACAATCCCGAAGCCTTCGGTGTCGTTGAATTTGACGATGAGTGGAATGTGCTTTCTATTGAAGAAAAGCCTGAAAAGCCCAAATCAAACTATGTCGTTCCGGGACTTTATTTTTATGACAATGACGTAATCGAGATTGCAAAAAGCGTCAAGCCGTCCGAAAGGGGTGAGGTTGAAATCACCTCAGTAAACGAGGAATATCTCAGACGCGGAAAGCTTAAAGTTGAGCTTCTGGGTCGTGGCATGGCATGGCTTGATACAGGAACACATGCCGGACTTCTGGAGGCCTCCAATTTTATAGAGACAGTTCAGAAAAGACAGGGCCTGTATATTGCATGTCTTGAAGAGATTGCTTATCATAAGGGATACATCAATAGGGAGCAGCTTTTAAAGACAGCCGAAGAGCTTAAAAAAACTGATTACGGCCAGTATCTATTCAATTTAGCAAACAGATGATTATTATGCAAAAATTCAAATTCACACAAACCGGAATCGAGGGCATGTTCGTTGTTGAGCCCACCGTTTTTGAGGATAGCAGAGGCTACTTTATGGAAACCTATCAGGAGAATGATTTCAGGGATGCGGGATACGATTTAAAATTCGTTCAGGACAACCAGTCCAAATCATCAAAAGGGGTTTTAAGGGGCCTTCATCTGCAGCTTGAATATCCTCAGGGAAAACTGGTGAGAGTCATTAAAGGAAAGGTCTTTGACGTGGGCGTTGATTTGAGGGCAGATTCTGCGACTTACGGAAAATGGCACGGTGAAATTCTCTCAGATGAGAATAAAAAACAGCTATATATTCCTCCGAAATTCGCACACGGATTTCTGGTGCTGTCCGATGAAGCGGAATTCGTTTATAAATGCACTGAATTTTACCATGGAGAGGATGAAAGCGGAATAATATGGAACGATTCGGATATAGCTATTGACTGGCCGGTGGATGAAATTGATGAGATAATATTATCAGACAAGGACAAGGAATGGAAAACTCTCAGCGAGTCTCAAATTAAATACGAGTGATTATAATGGCAAATATTTTGGTTACAGGTGGAGCAGGATTTATCGGAAGCAATTTTGTTAGATATATGGTTGAAAAATATTCTGATTATCATATTATCAATCTGGATGCGCTGACCTATTGCGGAAACCTTGAAAACCTCAAAGACATTGAGGACAAGGACAACTACACTTTCGTAAAGGGCGATATAAGGGATAAGGCTATCGTAGACGAACTTGTTGAAAAATCCGATTATGTGATCAATTTCGCCGCAGAAAGCCATGTTGACAGAAGCATAGCTGACCCTGAAATATTTATCAAATCAAACGTTTTGGGAACACAGGTGCTTTTAAACGCGGCCAAGGAGCACGGCGTGGAAAAATACATTCAGATTTCCACCGATGAGGTCTACGGGACTTTAGGAAAAACAGGCTATTTTACAGAAGACACTCCGCTGCAGCCAAACAGTCCATATTCAGCATCAAAGGCTGGCGGGGATTTGATTGCAAGAGCTTACCATGAAACCTTCGGCCTGCCGGTTAACATCACACGTTGCTCAAACAATTACGGACCTTATCAGTTTCCCGAAAAGCTGATACCTCTTATGATTTCAAATGCCCTTGAGGATAAGAAGCTGCCGGTTTACGGTGACGGTAAAAACGTCCGCGATTGGCTGCATGTCCATGACCACTGCAGTGCCATTGATCTGGTATTGCATGAAGCAAAGCCCGGCGAGGTCTATAATATCGGCGGAAACAATGAAAAGCAGAACATAGAAATCGTCAAGCTGATTCTTGGCGAACTTGGTAAGGACGAGTCCCTAATCGAATTTGTAACCGACAGACTGGGCCACGACAGACGCTATGCAATTGATTCTACAAAAATCCAGGAGGAACTTTCCTGGAAGCCGGAGTATACTTTTGAAGTCGGCATAAGGAAAACCATCCAATGGTATCTTGACAATCAGGATTGGATGAGTCAGGTCAAAAGCGGCCAGTACCAGCAATACTATGAGAGGATGTATTCAGGCAGATAGTCGTTTACACTTGAAATACACCCCTTGACCTTTAAATTATTTAATTTTTTTAATAATTTATTTTATTTTGTTTAATTATCTTTTATAATTTTGTTAAATATTTAATTATTTTTCATCAATGAAAATAATTTTTTTCGTCAAATAAAGATAATTTTATATATTAATTATTCGTTAATATTTATTGTAAAAGGATTTTCATGTTTTTGGGGAAATGGTGATTTTAGATGTTGGAGCAATATTTGCCTTTTGTAGCTTTAATTATTTTTGGAAATATTGAAAACTTAGTTTTATCTTCACAGGGTGTTGTAGCAGGAGTAAATCCTCTCAAGTTAGCTATTGCTAGTATATTATGCGTTTCCATGTGGCTGATAATTGGAACTTTCGGAACCCAACTTCTAATAAACTATGTGGATTTCATCGATTTTTTAGGCGGACTTGCAATTTTCATTTTAGGAGCCCAGGCCATGATTACATCAATTAGAGGGGAATGATATGGAGCAGGAATTAAAGCCGTTTTTACCGCTTTTGATATTTGGAAACATTGAAAACCTTATTTTGGCCGCACAGGGCGTTGATGCACACGTTGATCCGTTAGGATTAGCTATTTTAAGTTTGATTGCAGTTGTCTGCTGGATTTTGATAGGAACTTTCGGTACAAGGATAGCCATGAAATATGCAAGATACATCAACTTCATCGGTGGGCTTGCAATTTTCATTTTGGGTGTTCAGGCGATGATTGGAGCAATTCCGGGAATGTTAGCATTTTTCCATTAGATTTATATGTCATATCTAAAACACAAAGTGTATGGATTTCTGTTCAGATTATTCAGACACTCTAAAATTAAAGATAACAGTATCACATTCATCATCGATTCGGGAGAATCATTCAAAGGCAATTTGGATTATATCAAAAAGGAATTTGAAAGGCGCGGAAATTACGAATTCCACTTTTTCTACAAGGACAAGCTTTCATTAAAAGGATTTAAAGAGTTGGCCAGCTCAAGATTTATTTTTTTAAATGACAATTTCTTCCCGCTTGCGTTTATGAATTTCAATTCAAAAAGCACTGTCGTTCAGCTCTGGCACGCTCCGGGAGCTTCCAAAAAGTTTGGAGGCTCAGTTGATTTAAAAAGCAGGCCCATTCTTGAAAAGATTTCTCAAAACACCGATTATCTCATTTCCACATCCGAAAACATCAGGGACTATTATGCCGAAGCATTTCAGATGCCTGTATCCAAAATAAAGGCTTTGGGACTTCCCCGCATGGATTACTATTTTGAAAATCACAATCTATCAAAACTTAAAGGGGATTTCTGCAGAAAGTACAATGTATCCCCAGACAGGAAAATCATTCTCTACGCCCCGACATTCAGAGACGAGAAAAGGTACAACAACGTCTTTGACTATCTGGATTTGGAAAAGTTCAATGAGGTTCTCTCAGATGACTACGTTCTCGCTTTAAGGCTGCATCCAAAGATTAGGAACTTCTACGCCGATGCCATCTCATCAAACGGTGAGTATATAGATGTGAGCGACTTTGAAAGCGAGCAGGAGCTGATGCTTATAAGCGACATTTTAATCACTGACTATTCCTCAATAATGATCGAGTATTCTGCTTTAGAAAAGCCTACCGTATTTTTCACATATGACCTGGAGGATTATCTGGCAAATGAGCGCGGATTTTATTATGATTTCAAATCAACCGTTCCCGGACCGATCGTTCACACTTCAGATGAACTAATCAAAACAATTAAAGATTATGATTTCGATAAGAGTAAAATATCCGAGTTTGTAAAGACTCAATTTGATGAAATTGACGGACAATCATCTAAAAGAATTGTCGATTTTCTATTGAATAATGGTGGGAAAAATGAATAATTTTAAGGTCAGTGTTATAGTCCCGGTTTTCAACGCTTCACAATATATAGGCAAAACATTGGATTCCATAATTAATCAGGATTTTGACGGCTATGAGATTATAGTGGTCGATGACGGCTCAACGGACAACAGCCTGGATATTGTCAATGAAGCGCTTAAATCATGCGAAATACCTCACCAGATAATTCATCAGGAAAACGCCGGCGTAAGCGTTGCAAGAAATACCGGAATTGATGCTTCAAGCGGAGATTATCTTGTATTCATTGACGCCGATGATTACGTATCATCAAATCATCTAAAAACACTGTATAACGGAAAGACGGATTTCAGTCTGATACTGTATACAAAAAAGTATGGCGACAGGCTTACAAGCCTTGATTCATACACAGAAGAGATGATTTCAACTGAAGAGTTTATCAAAAAGGAACTTAACATGGAGATAACATTCAATTTCTTCCAGCTGATGTACAAATCTCGTATTATCAAGCTCAACAATGTCCGCTTCACCCCAGGAACTGTCTACGGCGAAGACACTGAATTCGCCCATAAGGCTTTGCATTACGGGGATGAAATCGCAATTAACAATGAAGTGACCTATTATTACGTTCAGCATTCCGATTCTGCTGTAAACACCACCGAATTCAGACGCTTCGGTGTTGTAGGAGTCTTTGAAAACCTTGCCGAGTTCTACAGGAAAAACAATAGGGATGATCTCGCAAATCTGATAATAACATCAAGGATTCCGAAGGCGATATTTGCCAACATGAACTTCTTTTTTTACAACGGCTATGATTTTGACGAAGTCATCTCAAAGATGAGGGAGCTTGACCTTTTAGGCAAACTTTCAAAATTTGAAGGCGACTCAAAGTTCAGGCTTAAGATAAGGTTATTCTTATTAAATCCGAAACTATATTATAAGATGTGGATGAAATTTAAAAAATCGATTGATTAACATGAAGGCTTCTGTAGTTACCCCAAATTATAACGGAGAGAAATTCCTCAAGACATTTTTCGAATCATTGAACAATGATTGTGAATTCATAGGAGAGGTCATAATAGTTGACAACGGCTCAACAGACGGCAGTCTGGAGTTTATCAAAAAAAACAGCTTTAACTTTCCGGTCAGGGTAATTGAAAACACCGAAAATCTGGGATTTTCCCCGGCGGTCAATCAGGGAATAATGGAAGCAGAAAACGAGTACATATTCTCCTTAAACAATGACACTGAAGTCAAAAAGGGCTCAATCAGGGCAATGATTGATCTGATTTCTTCCCATGAAGATGTCTTTTCGGTTCAGGCAAAGATGCTTCAGTATAAAAACAAGAATCTGATTGATGATGCGGGAGACGAGTACAACCTTCTGGCCTGGACAAAAAAGGTAGGCGAAAACCACTCATCAGACGAATACAGCGAGGTATGCGACATCTTTTCTGCCTGTGCGGGAGCTGCAATGTATAAAAAATCCCTTTTAGGCGAAATCGGAGCATTCGACAG
>OMSA01000051.1 GCA_900313645.1 uncultured Methanobrevibacter sp. | reverse complement strand
GATTTTGAAAAGGACAAGATGCCAATATTGGGACTATTCAGAAATAATGTTGAAATGCTGTCAAGAGATTTGTCATTCCTCATTTCTAAACTGGTCAATAACGGAGAAGTCAATCTGAAAGTTCTAAAAGTCATTGATGAGGAGTACTATAAACAGGTGAACGGAAAAATTGACATTGCAGAATTTCAGAAGTTAAATGCTCAAAAAGAAAAAGAGGGAAAGAGCATTGAAAGGATTACTCTTAAAATGGATAGCGAATACGGTTCCGCATCAGATATAGCAGTATTGTCCTACTCACCAAAAGAAAACCAGTTTGGGTCACGTTCATTTTTATATCATTTAAGAAAACATCTTAAAAAACAGAAAAAGCCTATAGAAGTTTTTAATCCGAGAGGAATCGAACTTCAAAAGATTGGTATTGTGGAAATATTCTGCGGACTGATGCTTGAATGCATTGACCCTGAAAGTGCAATACAGAACAGCGACAAGGAAATTCCGAATCTTGCAAAAGTGACAATGACCAGATGGAGAGTGAAAGCGAAAGATTATATCAAGCTGAATCCTGAGCCTCACGAACCTATCAATTTAAGTCAGTTTGTTCTTTATTGGCAGAACAGAATTCCAAGAGGAAGTGACAGATGGCCTAAAAAAGCCAGTTTAATGGAATTGGCATATAAACTTGTTACCTGGATTGAAGAGCTGCAGGAAGATGTTGAGGGCATTGTCTATTTGGAAGCGATTACCAAATCAATCACACAAACAGGCTTTTTCAGCAAATATTATTCAAGCATATCATTTGAAAATCCGAAAAAGGAAAAGGAATCCATACTTGAAGCCATCTGGAACATCTTCATACCTCTGTCAACAGGAGGCATACAGATTGATGAAAGCCTTTTGGACACATTGCCCGATGACAGAATTAACGTGCTGTCCATACACCAATCCAAAGGACTGGAGTTTCCAATGGTTATAGTGGATGTGGGAGCGAAATTTAAAGATGCTCATGTCAAAACCCAACATCTGAGATTCCCGAAAAAAGAACCTAAAAACATCACAGTCGAAGACAGCATTCGACAGTACAGTGAACTGGGACTTTCTCAGAGAAGCGAGAAAGACCGGTCCTTTGATGATTTGACACGGCTGTATTTTGTTGCATTTTCAAGAGCTGAAAGTGTTTTACTGCTGGTTGGCCTTAACTCATCAATTGAAGGATACACACGTAAAAAAGAACACTTCAATATACCGAATGTTGCTCTGGGATGGAGCAGAGATGAGAAATATGTTGGATTTAATGAAATTTATTTAATATAGGAGATTAAAAATGAAATTGCCTTCAAGATCAAAAAAATATATGATTCCGGAATATAGCCTAACCGGTGATTTGCTGTCATTTTTAACCTGTAATCTCCAGTACAGATACCAGAACAAGGGAACACTTCCTCCGTCAAAACCTGTTCAGAGATGGTTTGGGGAATTCATTCACGGTGTTCTGGAAGAGGCCTATCTTCAGTGGGATTTGAACAATAAATCATTTCCATGGGACTGGAAAAGTGATATCAGACCTATTGAAGATATGATTGACATCAGATTACAGGTAAGCGGTCTTTATCCTTACGACGAAGATTTGTTTTACAGTTTATTGAACAGTGAACTTGAACTCGAAGATTTGAATGAGCATGACCACAAAAAGCTTGCAAGCGCACGTGCAGAAAAGGCTATAAACATCTGGGGACCACACCTGTTTCCGTTAATCAACTCATCTGAACTTCTGATAAAGGGCATTCGTAAAATGCCTAATTATGATGAAAACATAAGCAGGTCAAATTATTACGGCATTAACGGAGTGGTTGATGTATTGAGTTCTCTTAAAATAAACAAAAACCTTAACCAGACAAATCTTGACAATTATGACAATATGATTGTTGAATTTCTTAAAAAAGACAAAAAATTCCAGCAAAAAATTGCAAACCACAATGCAGGAGACGAATATGAAATAATCATTGATTATAAAGGAATGAAAAGGCCTCCTCAACAAAGCAAGGATGACTTCAACAATCCCTGGGAAAATCACAAGCAGCAAATCTTAACATACTCATGGCTTAGAAGCCAGCAGGAAGATGCAAAACCGATATTTGCCGGAATCGTATTCTATCTAAACGAACTCGTTCCGTCAAAAGAGGATTTGGTATTGATCAAAGAAGAAATTGCCAATGACCTGACTGACGGGGCTATCGATTATTCAAAATACAGTGAAGATGTGGATTTGATTATGAACTGGGATAAGGATGATAAGGCTCCTGAGCTTAGCGAAGAGTTCAAAATAGAACGTTCAATTCGAATAATAGACATTGATGAATCAGAAATTGAAAGCTCATTGAATAAGTTTGACAGTGTAGTTTTCAATATTGAAAGCTCATTGATAAAAGAAATCAAGGGCTGCAAAATACAGGATGCCTGGAAAGCAGATTCAGATGAGAGAACCTGCAGTGCATGTGATTTTAGAAGCTTTTGTAAAAATAACAGTGTTAAAACAAAAGATATTAAAATTCCATAATATAAAATATAATTAGGCGATTTAAATGACTAATTTAGAAACAAACAAAAAAAATTGTGAAATTATTGAAAGTAAAATCAAATTGGATGCAAAACCTGTCGCAATGAAACTAATCAAAACCGAGGAAGACCTAATTGAAGGTTATGATTTAATCGATGAAAAGATTAGACACTGCGAAATGGTTAGAAAAGCATCCCTGGGAAGCAAGTTCTACTCAACAATAGAAGAGCAAATGTGTTTGGGTGGAGCAGGTGCAATTGGTCTTAGGGACATGCCTGAAAAATTGGCTAACGGAGAAAAATACTTCTCACTTGGAAGATTCCAAGACCTTGAAACTGCAAAAAACCTTACAAGCAAACTTTCAATCATTAAGGATATCCACTGGGGAATTATTTATGCGCCTTTAGATGAAGCTGATTTTGAACCGGACGTTATTGAAATAATAACAGAACCTGTTGGCGGAATGAAACTTGCTCAAAGTATTGTCTATAAAAGCGGTGAAAAGATTGAACCTTCCTTTGCAGGAATCCAATCATTGTGCGGTGATGCCTTTGCAAATCCATATTTAAGTGATGGAGTAAACTTCACATTAGGTTGTGACGGTTCTAGAAAGGCAGCAGATATTAAAGACAATGAAATGACTGTTGGTATTAGTAAAGCTAAAATCAATGAAGTTATTTCAGGTTTAGAATCAATCTAAGAGGCTTAAATAATCATCGTAATGGTTGATATTTAATAACTCTTTTTTATTTTTTTCTTTTATTCCATAAAATGTGTATCCGTCAGCGAATATCTTTCGCAAAATCGGATTTAAATTATCATCCTCATTTTCCAGATATCCCATAAGGTTTTTGCGAGGTGCAACAAAAGGCATTCCAAGACCTTCTGCAGTGTCCAGTTTGCCGGTCTTACGTCTTCTCAGGATTGATATGGTTTTATATGGATCTTCTGCATTTTCAATTACATCAATCATCTTTTCAAATGTTTCAGGAAGCACTGTCGGCTGGTCGCCAGTTATGCATAATGCAAAATCTGAAGAGATATTTGACAGACCATTGAAAAGTGAAGTTGATAAACCTACATCAACAGGATTATTCTCAATGAATTTAACATCATCTTTATAATTATCAAAAATAGCTTCTTTTATTTCACTAGAATAATGACCAAGTACCACAATACATTCATCAATATCCAAGGATAATGCATTGTCAATTGTTGTCTCGATGACTGTCTTATCATTGAAAGGCAGGATTAATTTGTTTGTCAGTTCAATGCCGCGAGAAATCTGATCCTTTCGCATTCTAGAATTTTTACCTGCAGCGGTAATAACAGTTGAAATTGACATAAAAAAAGAATAATCAGATATATTCACCCATTCGGAATATATCTTATAATTTGGCAATAGATACCCATTCCGGTACCTGAACCTTCAGTCCACATATTAATTTTTACAGGATAGTCGTGATTATTGGTTACTTTAATATCATTAGCAGGGTTGTAACCGAATAATACAGCATTTTCATCCCAGGTCATACCGGTAGGCATTGGGAAACCTTCAGAAGTAACTGCAGCTCTTAAAGCTCTTGCTGGTGGACAAACACCATGTGCTGCACTTCCTCCAGGAGCTTCAGAATCTTTAGCGGATTCGAAGTAAATATAGTCTTTTCCACTGGAAGTGGAATTAGGAGGTATGACAGTTCCATTCCATGCTTCTACAAACTGTTTAGCATTTATTTCCCTTATATCATCACCATATTCTGGATGTGAACCTAATGAAGTACCATAGGATTCACCGCCTTCTTCAGTATAATTACCGGCGTATAATAAAATTGGAGAACCAGTAGGATAATCAGATGCATAGTCTACAACATCCTCACCGAATATGACCGGAACGTCAGATGATGAAATATTATTTCTTCCATCAGAAAATCCGACCATACCTTTTTCTAAAGTAAAAGTTGATCCGATATCAGAATCGTAATTGTACCACTCAACAATGGTACTTGCATTATAATATTTACTGCTGTATTCTAAATTCTTAATCTCTTCAACAGGCACTGATTTAATGACATTGCCGTCAACTACCACATCAACACCTGATTCGGTTTTTTCCAACCATTTTGAAGGAGCACTGTAACCCCAAACGTAATGGCCCGGACCTTTAACTGCTAGTTTATCTCCCTCAAAAGTTAAATAACCCGGTCCTTCGATATCAACCACATTTCCATAAGAATCTATCCCCTCACTAGACACGGTACTGAAATCAAACGGCACAAACCCTGTAATTGATGAAAACAAAAGTCCTTGCAAATCAAATGCTCTAATTTGATTAAAAATGAACGGAACATTTGATATTAATGGAACTTTAATATCCTCTGTTGTGCCCACAATTGACTGATTTTCAAACATGGATTGTCCTATTGGGATATTGTATGTATCAACTACAGATTGGGCAGTGTATGAAGCAGTACTAGCTGAGGAGATTGCAAAAAACAAACATAATACAATTAATGCAATAAATATTACTATAGATATTCTTCTCCAATCTTTATTCATAAAATACACCCAAATAAAAAATATATTAATAAATATAAATATTGTAATATAAAAACGTTGTTATTTTTAGTGCAGTTTTTCTGAGATGAGTTTTATTCTTTCTTGAATATCTATAATAGTGTCCTGACCATTACCGCCGATGAAAATGGCATCTTCATGAGAATACTCTGCAACCAGTTCTATAATCTGGTCAAGAGTGTTAACTGTTATGATATTGCCCATATAACCCAAAGAGTTAAGTCTAAAAATTGCAATATCCAAAGTGTCATCCAATCCCGGAAACAGGACGATAACTTCAGGATTATATTTCACAGCAACATCCAAGATATCCAGCCTGTGTTCCTCATTACGTCTTGGAGTTCCAATAAATAAAGCGTAAAAATCATTTTCTGCAAGAACGGAAGCCAATGCATCTGAGTTGTCTGTTTTTCCAATATATACATCAGCATTATTAATCTTATAAACATCCATTCTGCCTTCAACGGCCTTGAAATCATAAAGTGTTGATTTAATAATGTCTTTTGGAATCTTGATTTCTGTTGTTATGGCTCTGGCCAAACCTGCATTTAGCAAATTGAATTTTCCGACCAGCTGCAGTTCATCCTGATACTCAAAATAAGGTATTGTCTGATAAGCGGAATCTTTAAAATCACTGTTAAAGTCCTGATTAAAGGCAGTGAAAATTGTCTTATCCTTAAAGAATCTCACCAGGGAATTTTTGTAATTGGCAACGGTCTTGTGAACGTCCATATGATCATTTCCTATATTTGTAAGGCCGATCATGTCAAAATCAAAGCAGTATCGGGCAAAGTCAAGGGTCATATCACATACTTCAACCAGAAGAACATCCCATTCACCTTCATTGGCTTCAAGGATTAAATCATAATAACCGGAAAATCCTCCTCCACCATTGCCGCCGACCAACACTTTCTTACCGGCGTTTTCAAGAATGCTCTTAATCATGTGCACGGTGGTTGTCTTTCCGTTGGTTCCGGTAATCCCGATTGTGAAGATATCCTTATGTCTGGTTACCACATCACTCAAAAGGTCACCGCTTTCAAGCAGCTTTTCGGCGAAAGCCCCTCCAAACATGCTTGGGCTAATTGCAATCGCATCACATTCCTCAATTGCATAAGGATTGGTAAATCCCAAATCGATTACTATATTATCTCCGACAATTGAAACGGTCTGTTTATCATCAATCATATTCATTGACAGCATTGGCAAATCCAAGCCGTCCAAATCAATATTGATATTTAAATCAGTGGCATAAACCTCCCAACCATGTCTTAAAAGAGAATTTACTGCCTTTTTACCTTCTACACCCAATCCGATTACTGCCGCTTTCATAAAAATTAATTCCTGTATACAATTTATATAATAACATTCAATTTTAAAATTAATAAATATTTTTATATTACATAATATTCAAATTAAAAGCAAGGTGAAGGAAATGTTTGAAGATGAACGTGACGATAAAATTTATAATTTAATTATAACCAACGGGTTTGATAAAACCAATGAATATGGACAGTTTACTGAAAAACTATACTCAAAAGTTGACTTTTTATGGAAAGAATCAATTTCAGGTTCATATGCAAATGCCGGAGAATCATTTTACAAAAATGTTGACAGGATTATCCTATTGGCCGGACTTTATAAGGACAATAAAGAGTTATTTGAAGACTTGCTTAAAGCAAGCGAGGAATATGAAATCCCTATCGTATTGGTCAGGCCATACGGACTTGAGGAAGTTCCTGAAATCCTTGAAGAAAAGGCAGCTACAATCGTTGGATGGAATGCAAACTGCATTTTAGATGCAATCAAAGACGCGCCTGAAACAATGTAAAAAAAAATAAAAAAATAATGTATTTCTACATTACTTTTGATATACCGTTTTCCTTTTCTACTTTTATCAGATTATCTGCAGCATTTTCCAATTGCGCTTCATGAGTTACAATAATCATTTGAGGCAATTTTGACATTTCCTTTAATAAATTAATTAATTCATGTCTTCTTGATGCATCCAGATGTATTGTAGGTTCATCCAATAATATAGTATTAAGTTCACCATTTGACACTGCCTGAGTGATTCCCAATCTTAAGGCAAGTGCAATAGCTATTTTTTCACCACCACTTACCATGCTAATTGATGATTCGCCTTCAGGACCATAGACAGTCACATCATAGTTCTCATCAATAATCAGATCAGAATAGTTGAAGTTGAATTCCTTAAAGAACTCTTTTGTATGTTTCTGAATCATTGGGCGTGAAATATTTCTTAAATCTTTTTGAATAGCATCTCTACCATACAATTCCCTAATATGCTTTAACACACCTATATAATCCTCAGTGTCACTGTATTCTTGCTGGAACTGTTCGGCCATTTTAAGCTTCTCAGCCATATCCTTAACCTGAGTAATCAGCTCACGGGCCCTTCCCTTAATCTGGAAAAGCTCTTCATTAAAGTTATTTTTTCTTCTTTCGTATCTTTCATAATTATACAATACCTGCTCATACTTGTCCTCATCGTATGCAGAAGCGTTGATTTTGTTTTGAGTGATATCGATTTGGTTAATGGAAACGCCGATATCCTCTTTTATGGAATCAAGTTGGGACATGTAAGCCTGTTTGTTTTGTACAAATCCTTTAAGCTGATTGTATTCCTCGTTCTTTTGTTTTAAATCATCGATACGGGCTTGAAGTTCCTCAGC
>OMSA01000131.1 GCA_900313645.1 uncultured Methanobrevibacter sp. | reverse complement strand
ATCTTTAAAAGTTCATAAAATATCTGAAGGGAAGTTAATCTGGACTCTGAAATAGATGCCTTAAGCTCATTTAATGATGTAAATAAATCCAAATCGTGCTCATCAACTATTCCTATACTGATAAGATCTTCACGGGAATATTGGCTTAAATCTATGATTCCGACTCGTCTGAAAATTTCATCAAGCACATCATCAGAATAATCACGCACCACATCCATTATGGATGTTGATTTGGAGGACTCAACTATCGGCTTGAAATTATTCTTGACATTAACCACATTTGCATGATACTTAAGTTCGATATCATTTAGAATGTCCTGAGTCTTTTTAGATAGATTGAATACCTTGGATGCTTTGTAATACCTGTCTGTAAATGATGAGAGATTAATCCATTGCCCTCCATCACCATAATATGCAATTCTTGTAGGGTCAAATGGCAGCATATACCAGAAAAGGGCCAAAACTGCCTTAACTTCATCCTGATAAATAAAATCATCAATGCCCTTAAGGTAATATGGAATCTCCTGCTTTTCAAATTCATCAAGAATTCCTTTTTTGTCCTTATGGCTTCTGAAAAGTATACATACATCACTGAATTTGGAGATTTTACCGAATTCCTTTAGATTTTTAATAATATATGCAATTCCCTTATATTCCTCTTCATCATTTCTGTTTTCAAGCATGTAAACAGGCATTTTGGAATCGTTGGTGGTTGTTAAATCTTTAGGATTGGATCGTTTATTTTTAATGAACTTCTCATTGAATTCAACAATCTCCCTGGTTGACCTGTAGTTATTCACTAAAATCTGATTTTCAAATTCGTGGCTTTTTGAATAGTCATTGAAAAACTTAGGATTGGCTGCTCTAAATGAGTAAATGCTCTGGTCCGCATCGCCAACAACGGTAAATGTATCTGCAATGCCTTTTAAAAATTCAAAAATCTGCATCTGGACTGCATCGGTGTCCTGAAACTCATCAATTAGTACATTTCTGTATGGAATGGATTTCAGACGGGCCTCATCTGAGAGAATGTCTCTTGCCTTAATAAGCAAATAATTCTGATCGCATACATGTTCGCTTTCCATCAAATCAATCCAGAGATCATAGGACTTTGCAATCTGCAGATAACGGGCTTTATAAACATCACATCCAAATCCCATTTGCTTTATTTCCTTTTTGGAAGGATAATATGTATCAGGATTTGTTTTGTAAAAGTCATCGATATATTCCAGGTATTCATCGCTTGGACGATATTTTGATTCGATATATTCAATAAGGGATTTTGAATCAACTTCAAACAGCGCATATTCATCATATTTTTTCAATGCCTGATTAGACTCGTAATTTCTCAAAAATGCAGGTCCCTTAAAGCCCAGACGATGCTTATTCTTGTTGAAAAACAGATTTCTTTCAGATTCCCTTTTGAGCAGATTGTATGGAATGTCTGAGAAATCGGATAATATTGAACGGCAGAAACTGTGAATTGTACTGATTCTCATCTGATTTATGACCTTCAAATCAAGTTTTGTGTCTCTTTTAAAACGTTCCTTAAGCTCGTCAGCGGCCTTATTTGTAAAAGTAATAACAAGTATCGAATTTGGATTTGCACCTTCATTAATCAAGTGAACGACCCTTTCGATGATGACTCTGGTTTTTCCTGCACCAGGTCCAGCATTGATTACAAGCGATTTTCCCATGTATTCAACGGCATCCTTCTGGTGTTTGTCAAGCTGAATTTCAACAGGAGCTTGTTTAACAACACATCTATCTGATTTCAGTTGGGCTTCAAAGTTTAATTTACGTGTTAAAGGATATCCTTCACTGTCAAATAGATTTAAAGTCAATACATCATTTTTAATGAAATAATCCAGATTCTCTTTTATTAAGTTTAAAACATTGATTTTATCCTGTGAAGAGAGATCCTCCACAAATATTATGTCTTCACCCTGAAAGCCTGCCAAATCCGCTTTTATTGAATAGACTTCCAGATTATTCAAAATTAGATATATGTCCTCATTTGTAATTTTAGGATTACGGCCAAGATATGAAAAGTCAAACTCATAATCAACCTGCAGGGATTCCTCAATTTCTTCAAAGTAATCCTCATAGATATATTTAAACAAAAGTTTGTGGACACTTTTCATGCTCCTTTCGTTTAATTGCATATCTCTGTCATTAAAAACATCAAATGTCAGAATAAGTTGATTTTCAGTTAGCTTGCAGAACAAATCCAAAAGGACTTTTGCGGTTGCCATAGCTAACCTGTACTTTTTAACAACAATCAGCTTTTCCATAATCTGGCACAGATCATATAACTGCCCGAACTTAGGCTTTAAAAATGTAAAAACGCTACTATCTCTCATTTTCCAAATACTCATTAAAACGTCTGGTTATAAAAACGCCATCGATTTCCTTAGGCTGTATCAAACCGTGGGAAATGTCTTTTTCAATATCGCAAACAATAATTTCCGCGTCTTTTTTTGACAATCTTTTAAACTTGGTCAATTTTAGGAATGAATCCCCCTTACCTTCAACAAAGATATTCAGGTTATGCCTTGCATTGGCCTTTTTATCCTCACTTTTTATCATGCAGCGTCTTAAAAACTCATGTTTGATTCCCTTTTTAAATTCAAGGGATTCCAAAATATCAGTGTGAAGCTTGAAAATTATCTGAACAATATCAACATCAAGTAAAATAGGATAATCCTTTTTAGCCTTCTTAATTATCAATGTATCATAATTGTTTCCAACAATCTGATTTAATTCCCTGATATATGAAACCTGCTTTACGGAATTTTCAAAATAATACTCCAGATATCTTTTTATTTCAAAATCAGTGATATTTTCCTTTAAAATCTTGTCTTTGACCTTACTATAAACAATGTGAATGTCCTTATCTGACAGATTATACTTTTTTAGAAATTTCATGAAAAAATCATTGTCCTTTTGAAGCAGAAATTCCAAAAACTCTATCTTTTGCTGCTTTTCCAAATCGGCAACTCGGGATTTGAAGTAATCCTCCAAAGTCAGAACAATATTTTGCGGAAGAATCTTATTTGAATTGATATCTGATTTTAAATCATCAATTATGACTTCACAATCATCCAGACTCAAATCATATGAGTAAAGCAAATAATTGAAAAAGGGAGTATCATATTCTCCTACAAGTTCATCCAACTTTGAAATAATAACTTCATTAATCATATCTGTAAATAATTTGTTGTAATTAGATTAAATATATTATTACTGTTTAACAGGGAAAAATAATTAAAGGAGTTGTTAAAGGTGAAATATATGAATTGAACAAAAAAACCCTGTTAAACAGCTGTCAAAATGAAAGGGTTAAATGTTAA
>OMSA01000041.1 GCA_900313645.1 uncultured Methanobrevibacter sp. | reverse complement strand
ATATGTGAAAACTGGTGTTGCAATGTTTGATGCCCAAACGGGTGTTCCGACGATTACTAAATCATAATCTGACGGGTTTTTGGCAATCGGATTGATGTCGCTTGTTCTGCTCATTGAAGCGGTCATTCCACCTTTCAGGTATCCAAGCTTGCCGTTATAATTTCCATTGTCACTTATCTCTTCAATATCGCATTTCAACTCCTTTTGAAGTTTTTCAGCAATCATTTTGGTCACATTTGTTCTTGAATAATAAACGATTAAAATTTTCATGATATCCCTTAATAAACGTCTTTTAACTTGTCCTTGATTTGATCAAGAATGGCCAGATGCATTCTTTTTGTAAATTCCCCTTTATCGTTCTGATTTAAAACATCAAGATAACCCTGAGAAACCAGATTAAATGCAAAAGGGCTTGGAATTACCGTATTTATGGTTTTGATTTCCATTTCGCCGCTGTCAACCATATTGATAATCTTCAATGCGTTTTTTATATCCATATAATCTTCCATTGCTTCTCTGCGGGCTTCTTTTAAAATCGAGAAATTGTCATCCATTTCCTGCACGAATTTAAGCAGAATCTTCCCCCTTACCTGCTGGCGACCAACAGATTTGGATTCTCCTTTATATCTTCTAAGGGTCATCAGCGATCTACCGGCGCAATGTCTGAATCTTGAAGCCAATGTTTCGGTTTTATTCAAGGAATTTGTAAGTATCTGCTCAAAATTTTCAGGAGTTAACTGTTTAAATGACTCCAGACCTCCGATGGTTCCGTCTGAGCTTAAATAAAATCCGTTATCGGAAATTGAAATTGTAACGTTTGTATTGAACCTCTGTGCAACAACATATGCCACGGCACGGGACAGTGCATCATTTACCTTTCGGCCGAATAATGAATGGAATATTACGAAACGTCTGTCTCCATATCCTTTATAGTATTCTATTAGCAGGCATCTGTTTGACGGGATTTTAGCATATTTGTATTGTTCAACGAAGTATTCGTATATTGAATTGGCGGCAAAATCATCGACATACAGGTAATCATAAATAAATTCCATAATCTCCTCTTTGCTTCTTCTGTATTCAAAGCGGGTTTCCATATGTGATCTGAACTTCTGAATGTCCATTGCAAGGTCAAAAGACAATGGAAGTTGCTGTGAAAACCATGAAGGTATTGTTGGAGGTCCGCTTGCGGGAGTGACATTAATGGTCATTCCCTTTCCGTAATTGAACCTGTAGGTTCTTCCGCCCAAAACAAAAGTGTCTCCTTTTTTGAGCCTTTCCATAAATGACTCTTCAATTCTTCCAACAGTCTCGCCGTCACATTTGACGAGCACTCCAGAAGTGTCTGGAATTGTTCCTATGTTTGTTGAATACAGCATTCTTGCCAGTTTTCCTCGCTTTCCAAAAGTATTCTCCTTATAGTCAATCCAGATTTTTGCATAAACATATCTCTCTTCTAGTTCAGGATATTCCCCTGCCATATAGCTTAATACGTCTTCATAATCGTCTCTTGTGAGGTCCTTGTAACAGTAACTTTTTCGTATAACGTCAAAGGCATAATCTATGTCCCACGGATTTTCAATGCTCATTCCATAAATGTGCTGTGCTAAAACGTCAAGGCAATTTGTCGGAATGGAAATCTTGTCGATCTTACCTTCCTTTGCATTTTTTAAAAGGACTGAACATTCAACCAAATCGTCACGGTCGGTTACGATGATTCTGCCTTTTGATTTTTCATGCAATTTGTGCCCGCTTCTTCCAATTCTTTGAAGCGCTCTTGCAACTGATTTTGGTGAGTTAATCAAAACAACAAGGTCGATATAACCGATATCTATACCCAATTCCAGAGATGTTGATGATATTACTGCCTTGAGCTTTCCCTCTTTTAGCTTGTTTTCTGTTTCAAGACGCACCTCTTTTGATAATGATGAATGGTGGGCCATGATGTTTGAGTCATTGTAATTCATCGGATACATTTTCTTTAAGTTATATACAAACCTTTCAGTTCCGCTACGGGTGTTTGTAAATATTAATGTGGTCTTGTTTTCCTGAATCAAATCATCAAGCAAATCATACATTCCCAAACGAGTATCCTCTTCATCCGCAAGCACGATATCGCTTACAGGACACATCACTTCCATATCCAATTCTTTTAAATAGTTTATATCGACGATTTTACAGTTTCGCCCAGCACCGTATTCGTATCCTACTAAAAATTGTGCAACTTCCTCTATTGGGCTGACTGTTGCGGATAGTCCTATTCTTGTGTACTGGCCGATTAAATGTTGCAGTCTTTCTAAAGATAGGCTTAGATGAACTCCCCTTTTGTTTTCTGCAAGAGAGTGGATTTCATCAACAATGACATATTTTACTCCGCTTAATTTTTCCCTGAATTTTGGAGCAACGAGAAGTATGGACAGTGTTTCGGGAGTTGTAATGAGAATGTGCGGCGGTTTTTTAAGCATCTTTTGCCTTTGATATTGTGATGTGTCGCCTGTTCTTACGGCCTTTCTGATTCCCAGTTTTCTTCCTGCTATTTTTTCGATTCCATCTAAAGGTTCATCCAAGTTCTTTTCAATGTCATTGTCCAGCGCTTTAAGTGGTGATATGTAAATGCAATAAACCTTATCTTCCAATTCGTCTTTTTGCGCCAAGCTAGTCAATTCGCTTATCACTGATAGAAATGCGGTTAATGTTTTACCTGATCCTGTAGGGGATGATATGAGTATATTGTTGTTTTTGTGGATGTCTATGATTGATTTTTTCTGTGCGGGGGTGAAATCATCAAACTGTGAGTCAAACCACTGTTTAACCCATGGATGTAAAATTTTATAAATTTGATTTTTTGTGTATGTTTTAGTTTGTTTTTCAATCATTTTTCAATTCCTAATTCTCTCAATTAAATATTATGGATTTTTAATGTATTTTTAATTATGCATTAAATAGTTTCAATATTTTATCATTATAATTTTTAATAAATTTTTTATAATTATCCTTATTTATCGCTTATTTTTTTTTAAACAATCGTTCATTTTTTGTATATTAATTCTTACAAAAATTGAATTATATTAGTATATTGTTAGTTTTTTTTAAATAAATATTATTAAATACTTTAATTTTTATATATTTATACATAGTCTTCGGACTAAGGTGGTATAAAAAATGAAAAACTATTTTGATATCAAAGATAAAGTAGCACTTGTTACTGGTGCTTCCTCCGGTTTAGGTTGGCAAATTGCTAAAGCATACGCTAGTCAAGGCGCAAAATTAGCATTATTCGCTAGAAGAGAAGAAAGATTAATAGAAAATGTTAAAGAAATCGAAGATGAATTTGGTGTTGAAGCAATTTATGCTGTAACTGACGTAGCAGACACTGAAAACATTGCAGAATCTGTTAAAAAAGTAATTGGCCATTATGGCAGAATCGACATTTTAGTAAACGCTGCTGGAATGGGTAACAACAAACCTGTAATGGATCAAACCACTGAAGAATGGGACCACCACATCAAAATAGACTTAAGTGGAGTTTATTACATGTGTGCTGAAGTTGGAAAATACATGATTGACCAAAACTATGGTAAAATCATCAACATCGGTTCAATCCACTCAAGAGTAATCTTCCCTGGTGGAGGAATTAGTGCATATTCCTCAGCTAAAGGTGGAGTAATGAACTTGACTAAAAACTTAGCAGTAGAATGGGCAAAATACAACATTACTGTTAACGCAATTGGTCCAGCTGTATTTGCAACTGAATTAACACAAGACACCATTGACCTTGACGGATTTATGGACCTTATTGTAGCATACTGTCCTGCAGGTCGTTTAGGTGAACCAGGTGAATTAGACGGTTTAGCAATTTACTTAGCATCTGATGCTTCCAGTTACTGTACCGGACAATTAATCTGTGTAGATGGTGGATGGACTGCAATTTAAATAAGAGACTTTTCTCTTATTTTTTCTTTTTTTGATTTATTTAAATCTTTATATATTACATAAAATCTAATTATAATCATGTCAAATTTAAGTTTTGAAGATGCTATTAACAATTTATCAAATGATGATGTAAGCATTAGAAAAGAAGCTGTTGAATCATTGGTTGGGATAACTGATGAAAAGGCTATTGAACCATTAATCAAAGCTACAACTGATGAAAATGCTCAGGTAAGATTTAAAGCTGCTGAGATTTTAGGAAATATGGGTGATGTGGCTGTTGATAAATTAATTGATGAATTTAATAATGCTGAAGGTAAAAACAAAAGATTTTTAGCTTTTGCTTTAAAGGAAACTGAAGATAAAAAAGTAATTCCATATTTTGTTGAAGCAACTGCCGATGAGGATTTCGGTGTTAGGAAAGTTGCGGTTCGTGCATTGGGTGAACTTCAGGCCAATGACGAATTGGATTCAATTGCAAAATGTCTTGAAGATGAAGATTGGGGTGTAAGACTCGCAGCTATTCAGGCATTAGGTGATTTGGCAACTGATGAATCCATTAAATTAATCAAAGATGCAAGAAAAGCGGAAGAAGATAAGGACTTTAAAAAATCCTGTAATAAGGCTATCAAAAAAGCACAGAAAAGACAAAAAGCTAAAGCATCAGGTGAGTCAATTGTAAAAGTCATTCCTATGAGCACAATTAAAGAAATGGAAAAGTCCAATCTTCAAAAAGCTATTAAAGAATATGAGCGTTATGTTGAAGCTAAACAACCTAAAGATGCTCCATACAAAAGATTATGTGTTTTATACAGAAAGGCAAATGACTATGACAATGAAATAAGGGTCATAAAAACTGCCTGCGAAGTATTTGCAGATAATGATAAAAAATTAGCTTATTTTGAAAAGAGATTAGCCAAATTGGAATAGCTATTTCTTTTTAACTTCGTATAAATCTTCCCTTTTATTTTTTAAAAGCGGAAGTTCTTCTCTTATTTTTTTTATTTCATCCAAATCAATTTCAGATATGATTATCTGTTCTTTCTCATCACCCTGGGCTATGACTCTTCCCCAGGGGTCAGTTATTATTGAATGGCCGTAACTGTGATAACTTGCATCTTCATTTAATGCAGGTGCAACGCCAACACAATATGCCTGATTGTCAAGAGCCCTGGAGCGGAACAGCAATTCCCAATGGGCCGGGCCGGTTGTCATGTTGAATGCTCCGGGATAAAATAAAATTATGGCCCCATTTTCAACCATGATTCTGGCAAGTTCCGGAAAGCGCACATCATAGCATATGCCAATTCCGATTTTGCCGAAATCTGTTTTGGCTATTGTAAATTCATCTCCTGCAGTCAAAACGTCAGATTCCTTGAATGTTATCTTATCCTTAACATCGATGTCAAAAAGATGAACTTTCCTGTGTTTGGCAATTATTTCACCGTTTCGGTCAAACAGGTAACTGGTATTATATAATCTGTCATTTTCCTTTTCAGGAATGGATCCGGCTAAAATATAAACCTTATTTTCACATGCCAGTTTGGAAATTGAACTTAATGTGAAACTGCCGGTTTCCTCTTCTGCGTATTCAATGAACTTTTCATTGGAATAGGGACAGTTAAACATTTCAGGTAAAACTATAAAATCAGCATTCTTTTTTATACTCTCACGTATCATTGACTGGGCTTTTTTAATGTTTTCCTGCTTGTCGTCAATAACATTCATTTGACAGAGAGATAATCTGAGTTTGGTCATTTTAAACACTAAAAATAGAAAAAATAAGTATGATTTTTCATCATACTTAAGCAATATCTGCAGAATTGATTGTATTACTGATGTCTTCAGATGTGATTGAATTAATTGAATCTCCACTTATTTTGAATACATATAATTCGCCATCAGTAAACATTGAAACGAATCTAGAATAATTTCCATCGGAATTCTCTAGAATGATGTTTGATGCATTTCTACCATCTAAAGTTATTGTTTCTACAGTTTCCACATAATCTCCTTGTTCTTGAGCATAATTAATTCTTAACTGAGTTATTTCTTTTAATGATGTAGCGCTACTAGTGATATTGTAATATTCAATAATTACGCCGTTTTCATCTTCGAAGAATATAGCATCAGAGTGTTCAGAATCAGTTAAATTTACTTGTTTCCAGCTATTAGGATACTTAAATGAGAAATCATTTTCACTAAATTCAACTAAGTTTTCAAGATTCATAGGGGAATTTGCAGTGGAATTTGTATTGTTATTAGATCCAGTAAGAACAATTCCACAAATTACAATAATAGTTATAATTAATATTATTCCAATAAGTAATTTATTATTTTTCAGAATACTAATTGTATCTTCATTATCAGAAGCTTTTTTAACTTCAGGCTCTTGCTGGAAGATATCTTCTCTTTTTGGAACAGCAGCTTTCACTTTTGGAAATTTATATCCGCAATTTCCACAAATTGGTGCACCATCATAACTAGGATTTCCACATTCAGGACATTTTTTCACAGCATAACCTCCATTAAAGTTTACATTTATTATTTATAATATAAAAATATATTTAATTATGTGATATCATGGCAGAAGATGAAATAATTAAAGTTGATGATATAAATTATGCAGTTTATAAGATTGGTGAGTGGAAAAATCATTATGAAATTAATCAAATCGGTTTATCAAATGAGATTCCAGTCACTAAAAGTACAATTACCCATATTAAATTTTCAATGGATGAAATAAGAAGCTCCCAATTTTCTATTTCTGATAAAACAGTAAATGGTTTTGTTGCAATTGCAATGCAGTTAAATCCTACCGTTCAAAAGATGGATTTGGAAGATGCAATTAAGCTTGAAGAAACCGAATATCAAAATATTCTTGATGAATTGGAAAATTTGGATGTATTGGATGATGACGGCACTATAAATCTGGAAACTGAAGACTATCTTATTTTTAAATTGGAAAAGGATTGTCATGTAACAACTTCAATTCCTGCCAATGAATTTACAAAAAAACATTATCAGGATGAATTAAAAAAAATTGAAGATGCATTAGATTAGAATGCATCTAATGTCACTTTTTTATCTCTTTTTAGCTCACGAGGAGGCTCAATTGATACAAATTCGATACCTTCCTCTTCAATGAGTTCCAGCGCGTCATCCATAATGGATGGGGCTACAAGAAGGCCTCTGATTTTTTTCTTTTCGGCTTGACATTCCTTTAAATAGTCATTATCGGTGTTTTCAAAGTCCTGAAGATACCTTTTAAGCTGCTTTACTGCTGCAACTCCTGCTTTTCTCGCTTTCAATTCAAGTATCATTAAATTATTGTCACTGTCCTTTCCTAAAATGTCAATAAAACCGTGTTCCACACTGTATTCTCTGGCGGTTGGTGTGAAGCCCTCTTCAATCATATGGGGTTTTTCCATTATCATGTCCCCCATATCTTTTTCATATCCGGACTGCTCCAACTCTTCAAAGTCCTCGACATTGGCATAGTTGATGAACTGAATCTGCCTAATCTCAACTGTCAGGAGTTCCTTAGGAGTTCTTCTGTGACTTTCCAGGAATAAATTGTCATTTCTGATGTATGCTCGGGTTCTTGATTTGGGAGGTTGCCAATTGACAGGTTCAACTTTCTTTTCCTGATGAATAAGAAAAGCTCCATCCGGCTTTATCATGATGATACGTTCTCCCCAGTTCAATTCGCTTAATGCACGTCCTTCATAGTTTACTTTACAGCATGCAAAAATCAGTATTGTTGCCTTTTTTCTAAGCGCTTCCTGAACCAAATCATAAGCATCTTCACAGTTCGGTTTTTCTAAAATTTTATATTTCATTACAATAAGATTGTCTAGTTTAATTTAAATAATTTGTTTTTCATAGGAATATATATAATTTTAGTGGAGGAATTTAAATTTACGATGACGAATATTTTGAAAGCAAAAATGAATATTATACAATGAGTTCTTTTAAATTTGAAAACGGCAAAGTTCTGCATGACGTTGATGTGGAATACATGACTTTCGGAACTCCAATCTATGACGATGATGGAATTATTCAAAATGCAGTCATTTACTGTCACGGATCTCTTGGAAAATATTCATCCATGAAAAAAATTGCTCCATTGGCAGGTAGGGGGGATGCCTTTGATGAGGAGAAATATTTCTTTATTTCTTTAACTGCTCTTGGATCTCCAAATTCCTGCTCTCCTTCCACTACAAATTTAAACAGTAAATTTCCGAAATATTCAATTTTGGATGTTGTAAATTTCCAAAAACAGTTTTTAAAGGAAAAATTTAATCTGGACCATGTTCTGGGTATGATCGGCAATTCCATGGGAGGTTTTGTTAGTCTGACTTCCGCCATCAATTATCCTGACTATGCTGATTTTCTCATTGTTGGCGTAAGCAGTTATAAGGTGGCCGGACATGATTATATCCTATCAAAATTTGTAGATGAGATTATAACATCTGATCCTGATTATTCCAGAGGGGAAATGACATATTCATTGCTTAGAACATTAAGGCTGGCTAATTTGGCGGAATTCAATTTTGGCCTTTCTCAAAAGGCACTGAGGGACATGACCAATGAAGAGCTGGCTGCTGAGTTTGAAAACTTTGGAAATGAGATGATGGAAGTTGATATTTACGATTTAAAATTCTGCAACGAGTCCTGCATGAACTACAATGTCGAAAAGGACCTGGATAAAATCAAATCTAAAGTCCTGATTATCTCATGTAAGCAGGACCCACATTTTCCTCCGGAACTTGACGGCATTCCAATGTCTAATATGATTGGCGGTTCACAGTTGATTATAATGGATTCCGAATTGGGACATTTGTGTTTTAATGAACTTGAAAGCATTTCAGATGAATTAAGCAAATTTTTAGGTGGCATATGTTAGTTAAAATAACCGATTATAATCGGGGTGAAGTTAATTTCGTAACTTATCAGGTTTCAGATTTGTCTTTGGAACAGTTGAATTTCTTGAAGGATAACCTTGGTGAGGAAACTGACATTGTCGGTGATGATCTTTTGATTAAAATGTATTTTGAAGATGAGCTTTACCCGTTTCAAAGCGATGTGGCCAAGTTTCGCATTGATGATTTTGTTGCCCGCGAAGAAATTGAAATGAATATTTTTCTGTCTAGTTTTTTAGAAGATATGTAATATATTTATTACATAATTCTTCATCTAATCTTTTTTTAGGGTAATTTTAAATATTTGTTTAATCTATAATTAATTAAAATTTGGTTGTGGTATTCTTGGTCGATAATGAAGAATTTATAGGATATGACAGATTTGTCCTTGATAGGTTTGAATTTGAATCAGGTTCAGTTCTTGAAAACGTTGTTGTTGAATATCTGGCAAAAGGAACACCTGAATATGATGAAGAGGGCAATATTACCAATGCCATTATTTATTGCCATAGATTTAACCAGACTTATCATTCAATAAATGACTTGTACAGACTCACAGCCAAAGGAAAACCATTGGATTTTGAGAAGTATTATTTTATATCAATCACTTCCCTGGGGTTTCCCAATTCATGTTCTCCGTCAACTACAGGATTAAAACATAATTTTCCAAAGTATACTATTCTGGACAGAGTTAACTTTAAAAGACAATTTTTAAAGGAAAGATTCGGCATTGAAAGGGTTCACGGAGTAATCGGTCGAGGACTGGGAGGATATGAAGTTTATTCATGGGCCTGTGAATATC
Source organism: uncultured Methanobrevibacter sp. (assembly GCA_900313645.1). Lineage (GTDB taxonomy): Archaea > Methanobacteriota > Methanobacteria > Methanobacteriales > Methanobacteriaceae > Methanocatella. The sequence continues at coordinate 164 of OMSA01000041.1, read as the reverse complement.
CTGAGGAGATGGATTTCATAATGGTTTCAAGAAGCTCATTCAAAACAAACGGATACAGATATGTTATTTCAAAATGTATTGAAAGCATTATCGACTCATCAGATGATTTTTACTCAGAAGTATACTCAGATTCATTATCCAAAATGATGGTTTCCATAAACAGA
>OMSA01000114.1 GCA_900313645.1 uncultured Methanobrevibacter sp. | reverse complement strand
GGAGCTTCATTTACAAGTGAGTCCCTAATTTTTTCAAGAGTGTGCAATTTCATTGTCTTACAGATTGCTCCTTCAAGTAAAGGGTATAATTTTTTGCCAGGAACCTCTGAATTGATTCTTGTTATCATATCAATTTCAGTTCCAATAACAAACTCTTCCTTATCACTTTCAGCGATGTATCTTAGCATTCCTCCAGTGGACATTACTTTATCACATGCTTTTTGAACTTTCATGTCACATTCCGGATGGCAGATAATCTCGGCATTTGGATATTCCTCTCTTTTAAGCTCAACGTCCTCAATATGGAATAATCTGTGAACATAACAGTGACCGTCTTTTGGAACTGGGATGATTTCCTTGTCGAGTTTATCAGCAACATGGGTTCCCAGGTTCTTGTCAGGTCCGAATAAAATTTTATCATGAGGTATGCTTTCAGCAACTTTAACTGCATTTGCAGATGTGCATAAGGTATCAGCGTGCTGTTTGGCTTCAGCAATACTGTTTACATAAAGGATAACTCCCGCATCAGGGTGTTCTTCTTTAGCTTTCAATAATTCTTCTTCAGGAAGCATATGAGCCATTGGACATTCAGCTTCTAGGGTTGGTATGACAATTTTTTTATCAGGATTCAATATGTATGCGGTTTCAGCCATGAAATCCACACCACAGAAGATTACTAAATCCTTATCTTCAATTTCAGAAGCTTTAATACATAATTCTAGGGAATCTCCAAGAAAATCAGCTATTTCCTGAACTTCTTTTGGTTGATAATTGTGTGCAAGGATAATTGCATTTTTCTGTTCTTTTAATTCTAAAATTTCCTCTTGAATGGCACTACTCATGATGTTCACCTTTTTGAATAAATTTTCTTATTTCATTTGTAATTATTAATTTATATTTATCTTTATCATTAAAATTTTTTACCCAAAACGATACTTTATATTTGCTTTGTTTAAAACTAATCTCTCTTGCGTAAACGTCGGGTTGAGGGCTGTCGGATATTCCTGGATAGCTCTCCATTCTTTTTATCATATATTCGGCAAACTCCTCTCCATCAATATCCAATGGAAGTCCTGCAATAATGTCTACCCTATATCTTTCAGGGGGTTTGTACTGCAAATATTCGTTATTTGTTAAAAGGGAATTGGGAATGATGTTTTTAACTCCATAATCGTTGACGACAGTTGTTGATCTAAGGGTCATTTATCTCGACGGTATCTCCGACTTTAACACTTTTACCCACAATCAGTATAATTCCTGAAAAGAGATTTGAAATGATGTCTTTTGCTGCAAAACTGACTGCAATACCTACAATACCTAAACTCAATAGCGTTCCTGCAAGATTGATTCCAAAAAACTGCAGGATAGCAACTAATGCTATGAAATAAATGATGTAGGTGATTATGTCTCTAATCAAATAGATTGCAGTCATATCCTTGTGAAATCTGTTCATTTTATTCATTAAAAAAGCAATAGCTCTAGTTATCAATATTGCTGTTATAATGATGAGCAAAATGTATATCAGGGTTACTGTTGTAGTCATATTAATAATATTCATAATAATCATTGTAGTTTAATTTCTAAAAAGTCATTTGCCAGTTTTGTGTTTTCAAAAATTTCCTGAGCTTCACTTAACATGATTTTTCCATATTCCGGCCCGTATCTTGTGCTTATATGGGTTAAAATCAATTCTTTACAGTTTGATTCTTTTGCAATATAAGCTGCTTCGGTAGATGTGGAGTGTGCATGCTCTTCTGCATTTGAGGAGTCTTTACTTATAAAAGTTGATTCATGAATAAGGACGGTACTGTCTTTTGCAAGCTGAATAAGTTCTTCACAGGGCCTTGTATCTCCGGAATAAGTTATTTTTATTCCTTTTCTAGGTTCTCCCAGTACCTGTTCCGGTTTTATGATTTTTCCGTCAATTTCAACTTCTTGTCCATTGTGCAGTTTTCCAAATGCAGGGCCGACCGGAACGCCCAATTCAATAGCTTTTTCACGTAGGAATCTTGGTTTTTTCTTCTCTTCAATTGAATAGGCCAAACACGGCACATTATGTTTAACTTTCTGGCATGTGATGACGTATTCATCACTTTCTTCAACAATTCCACTATCTATTTCAATGTATTCTATTGGAAATTCGATGGCGCAATATCCTAAAGAATATATTGCATTAATAACTTTGTCCAGGCCATGCGGACCGTAAATTGTTAATTTTGATTCTCTTCCGTGAAGGCTCATTGACTGCAGAAGTCCTGGAAGGCCTAGGATATGATCACCATGAAAATGAGTTATAAATATTTTTGATATTTTCATCGGACTTACGTTAGTTGAAAGTATTTGTCTTTGTGTTCCTTCACCACAGTCGAATAACATTACATCCCCAAATGCTTTAAGAGCAATTGAGGGGTGGTTTCTTTCTTTTGAATGAACTGCTGATGAAGTTCCTAAAAAAATTATTTCCATAACAAATCACTTTTATATTCCTTAATTTAATATATATTCATAAGTAATATTAAATTTTATTAGGTGATTTTTTGGATAAGATTATTGAATATATGCTGGCGGAAGATGAAGGTTTTGGAGATATTACCTCAAATGCAGTGGTTGAAGAGGGCAAAACCGTAAAGGCATATATTGTATCAAAAGATGAGGGAATTCTTGCCGGAAATAAGATTATTCGAGATTTATTTGAAGAATTCGGCATCAAGGTTACATTCTGGATGAAAGATGGAAGCGAGATATCTAAAGATGATTTGCTGATGTCAATGCAGGGCGATGCAAGGACAATCCTTTTGCTTGAAAGAACTGCATTAAATCTGGTCATGAGAATGAGCGGAGTTGCCACAGCAGCAAACCATTATGTAAGCTTAATAAAGGATTCTGATGTGAGGGTTGCAGGAACCCGTAAAACCTCGCCTGCAATAGGCAAATTTGACAAATATGCGCTGAAAGTGGGAGGAGCGGACACTCACAGATTCGCTTTGGATGATATGGTTCTGATTAAGGACAACCATATTGCAGCCTGCGGAACACCTCTTGAAGCACTTCTTAAAGCCAAACAGAACACCAGCTTTTCTAAAAAAATCGAAATTGAAGTTGAAAGTTTGGATGATGCGGTTGAATGTGTTAAAAACGGTGCAGATATTGTAATGCTTGATAACATGTCTCCTGATGAAGTCAAAGAGGTAATCGGCGAACTTGAAAAATTGAACATTCGTCAAAATTCATTAATTGAAGTTTCAGGCGGAATTACTGATGAGACTATCATGGATTATGCAGATTTAGGTGTGGACATAATTTCCATTGGCGCTTTAACACACTCATCAAGAAGCCTTAATTTCAGTTTGAGAATGGAATAATTGGCTCATAACCTTAATGATAGAACTTCTTTGAGCTCTTCATTGCTCATTTCGGTTAAAAAGGTTTCATCATTGCTGATGGCTTTTTTGGCCAAATCAACTTTTCTTTTACTTATTGTATCTATTGCCTCTTCCAGAGTTCCTTTTGTAATGAATCGGTAAACCATCACGTCTTTGTCCTGTCCGATTCTGTGAACACGGTCCGTTGCCTGATTTTCAACAGCAGGATTCCACCACAAGTCATAATGTATGACATTCTGTGCGGCTGTCAGGTTTAAACCTGTTCCTCCGGTTTTGAGGGTTGCAACAAATATCTTATAATCAGGATCTTCTTGAAAGGTATCGATAATTCTTGTTTTTTCTTTAAGGGTCTGTGAGCCGTGCAGAAACAGTACTTCCTGCTTGAATTTCTTGGATATTAACTGCTGGATGAGCTTTCCCATTTCAACATATTGGGTGAAAATGATTACCTTTTCATCGGCATCAAGAATGTTTTCCAGAATGTCTGCCAAAAGCTCCATTTTTCCGGATTCACTGATTTTCGGATTTTTAATATCCAAAAACTGTGCCGGGTGATTGCAGGTCTGTTTTAGTGCGGTCAATATTTTTAAGATTATTCCTTTTCTCTGAATTCCTTTTGAATTTTCAATGTCAAAGAATATCTCTTCTAAAATGGCATTATACAATTTAATCTGTTTTTTGGTTAGGCTGCAGTAGATGTCATTAACGAATTTTTCGGGAAGTTCCTTTTTAATTTCCTCATCACTTTTAAGACGTCTCATAACAAACGGTTTGGCTATTGCCTTCAAGTGATTTAGGACACTTTCATCTTCCAGTTTTTCAATAGGAACAACATAATTTATTTTAAAGTCATCTTTAGTTGACAGATACCCTTTATTTGTAAAATCAAATATTGACCAGTAATCCATTAGCTTATTTTCGATTGGAGTACCGGTTAATGCAATTTTTGACCTTGCGTTAATGCTTTTAATCGCTTTTGTCTGCTCGGTATTTGGATTTTTGATGTTTTGCGCCTCATCAATGACGCATATGAACCAGTTTTTATCCAAAAACATGTCCAAATCAAGTCTTACAACACCATATGAGGTCAAAATGATATCATAATCCTCCAGAGGGAAAGTCCGGTTGGATCCGTGATAAATGAAATAGCTCAGTTCTGGAGTGAATTTCTTTATTTCATTTTCCCAATTTGATATCAGCGTTGGCGGAACAATAATCAGTGCAGATTTGTTTTCCAGGAGATTTTTCTCTTTATAAAGAAGAATTGTAGCCAAAACCTGTATTGTTTTTCCAAGCCCCATATCATCTGCCAATATGCTTCCGAATGCATATCTTGTATTTTGAACAAGCCAGGAATATCCGATCTTTTGATAAGGTCTCAATTCCCCGGTTAAGGAGTCGGGAGCATCATAGATTTTGGTTTCTTTGATTAGTTTTTTGAACCTATTATACTCTGACGGATTTTTCATCTGTTTTTTGGCAATGCTGTCTGCGTAGTTTCCCATTGTATTTTCCCTTGATAAATAATTTTACACTTATATTTTTATCATTGTATTCAATTATTTAAAATTATTTTTTTATTTTTTTAAAAAATTTTTAAAAAAAAACAAACTTTAATATTACATTAAGAATATAATTATTAAAGATAAGCAATTATTGTTTTGTTATATGGTGATTTAATGGTAAAAATAGCTAAATTAGCTTTAGAAGATGGAACTATTTTAAAAGGTGAAGCATTCGGTTATGAAACCACTAAATTGGGAGAACTTGTTTTTTCCACAGGTATGGGTGGTTACACTGAATCATTAACTGATCCGTCTTTTAAAGGAGAAATTTTAATGTCCACTTATCCTTTAGAGGGCAATCATGGGGTAAGTGAGAAATGGTATCAATCTGACAGTATTCAGGTTGAAGGATTTGTTTGTCGTGAGGT
>OMSA01000084.1 GCA_900313645.1 uncultured Methanobrevibacter sp. | reverse complement strand
ATTAAATCTCCAAATTTCTGGAATCGGCTATCTTTTCTGTGCGGTCATGATTGCAATCGGGTTTTCACTAATCATCAATATGCCGCGGTCAAGAATTCTGCCGTTTGAAACGTTGACTTCCATAAGTTTAGGATTGTACCCCAGACTCTTAAGCTTGTTTGTCGCTTCAACCTTTGTGTCAACCAGAATGGCTGTAATGATTATTCTTCCTTTCGGATTCAGTTTTTCATCAACAATATCCAGGATATTTTCAAGCTGCCTTCCGCTTCCGCCCACAACGGCAATGTCGATATTGTCTATATCTTTAAGAGCATTTGCACCGTCATCGTTGATTAGTGTGACATTGTCTCCAAGACCAAATTTTTTGAGGTTTTTTGAAGTTACCTCAATTGCTTCCGGATTGGTATCTATTGAAATTACTTTTCCTGCCCTTTGGGCAAACTCACAGGTCAAACCGCCTGTTCCGCATCCGCAGTCAACAACAACATCTGTTGATTTCACTTCAGATTTATATACGATTATTGCCCTTATCGCTTCTTTTGTCGGTCCCGGAACGTCACAGGTTTTAATGAAGTCATTATCTTCAAACATTTATTCCCACCTTTTATATAAGTCATTTTCAATTTTTAATGAATCTAGAATCTTTCCAACAATGAAATTAATCTGGTCTTCTACAGTGTCGTGCTCGGAATAAAAACCGGGCATGGCCGGTAAAATTATTGCCCCTTCCTGTGATAGTGCAAGCATGTTTTGAAGATGTATGCTTCTAAGCGGTGTTTCACGAGGAACAATAACTGTAGGCCTTCTTTCCTTTAAGCTTACATCGGCCACTCTTGTTATTGTGTTTGCCCCATATCCGTTTGCTATCGAGGATAGGGTTTTCATTGAGCACGGTACGATTGCAAGGCCGTCAGCTTTAAATGATCCGCTGTTTATTGAAGCGGTCAGGTCGTTGAAATCATAGTACTTGTCGGCTATGGCGATGACATCATCAATATTGTACTTGGTTTCGGATTCAATCACAATTTTAGCCGCATCACTTATCACTAAAGCGTTTTCAATGTTCAATTCTTTTAAAGCTTCAAGGAGTCTTATTCCATATATGACTCCGCTTGCTCCGGTTATTCCAACTACTATCATTTTATCTCCTAGAACAGTTTAATTTGGTCATAATGAATTCCATGGAATTTTTCCCTGTCGATTTCAGGCAATTCCAGGTAATTTTCAAGTTTCAGTTTATCAAACTTATATTTCTTATCTTCAGGAACGTAGACGCTGATGTCTGGAATATTGAATCTTGCCTTACTCAGAGCGCCTATGATGTTTGATATTTCTGTTAGAGGGTAGAGTTTTCCATCCACGTTTACCTGTGTTTTCATTTCATCAAAGCGAGGATATTCCGCAATGTTTATGAACACATAATCCTTGTCCAAATCGTAATCTTCGGCAATTTCCGCTTCAGCTTTTCTAAGCTCTTCTGCCTTGATTTTATACATCTTTTCAGGATATTTGAAGTTGTCAAGCCTGATGGTCTTTACCCTTTTTGGGATAATGCGGTTATCAAGCCTGAACATGATGTCGCGGACATATTCATTTTCGCTATTTCTAAACATTGATGTGATGTCTGAATCGTCATATCTGTAGATTTCATGCTCATCTATTATCTTTTCGTCAAATGTCTTTTGAAGCGCTCTTCTAAACATTGAATTGACGATTCTGGTGGTGTGGTGCTGATATACGCTTGGGTACATGAAATATCTTGATACAAGTGCCCCTTCAGCTGCCTGAACACCTTTGATGTCGAGAATCAGTCCGTCCTCCAACTTCAAGTTTGATATAATCCTTTCATAATCGATAATTCCATAGGAAACGCCTGTATTGTGTGAGTCCCTTAAAAGATAATCCATTCTGTCCACGTCGAGCTCTCCGGAAACAATAGGTCCGAGGTGTCCTTTTCCGTTTATGATGTCTGCAATTTCGTTTACATCGAATTTCTCTTCAAGCAAATCGCGCATTGAAGTTTGTGTAACTACATATCTTGTCAGTTCCTCATGGGGAAATGACAGTACTCCCTCGGATACGTGGGAAAACGGACCGTGTCCTATGTCGTGCAGGAGAGCTGAAATTCTGATTAGATCCACATCGTCCTGGTCGAGCTCCAGCTCTTCGGCAAGTTTGGATCCGAGATTCATTGTTCCAAGACAATGCTCAAATCTGGTGTGTGTAGCTCCAGGATAAATTAAGCTTATTAATCCTAATTGTTTGATTCTTCTTAAGCGTTGAAATTGAGGCATATCCATTACTTTTACTTCAAATTCACTTAGATTAATATCTCCATAGACACTATCTCTGATAAACTTCTTTTTGCCGCTCATGTTATCAGCCATCCTATATTTCTGCTATTCCACTGTATGAATTATTCCAGTTATAGTCAGTGTTATTATAATCCGGTGCATCTCCTGAGTCTGTTGTGTTTGTAGTGTTGGTTGTGTTTTCCTGAATTACTGTCGGGACATAATCGATATAACTTGGTTCAAATGTGCTGTTTTCAAGTGACATCAGTTTATATAAATCATTATCCTCCGGTGCAGTCATGTTTGCAAATGTCAAACCCATGCAGAATGCAAAAACTGCAATTATTAAAAAAATTATTATATTTGCTTTTATTGAGCCTTTCATAATAACACTTTAATTTAATTTAATTATTAATTTAAATTGTACTATTATTATTTTTTTTAAAAGCTATTATATAATGCTTTTCTTTAAAATCGATTTTTAATGTTTTTTTTAAATATTTTTTTAGTTTTAAGTCATTTTTGCAAAAGGTTTATATAGAATAGGGGACCATTATTATATATCGGAAGTATACTTCCGACAGTCTATTGCCGACTGATGAAATTTTTATTAAATCAATATAATATGGAAAAGATAAAATGGTTATGTATAGTGCTGGTGACACCGCGTGGATACTTGTCTGTACACTTCTTGTGCTTCTGATGAGTATTCCTGCTGTCGCATTTTTCTATGGAGGATTAAGTAAACGAAAAAACGTCTTAAATACAATATTTCTAACTTTCATTGCATTTTCTATAATCAGTGTAATTTGGGTAATATTTGGATATCAATTTGCATTCGGAACAGATATAAACGGACTGATAGGTGCCCCTACCAATTTCTTCTTGCAGGGAATTGGCCTGGATGACTTAAACGGAACAATTCCTACATTGCTTTTTGTAATGTTTCAGTGTGCATTTGCAGGCCTTACCTGTGCAATCATGTCAGGTGCTTTGGTTGGAAGGATGAAAACCAAGGCATGGGTGATATTTGTCCCGTTATGGACAATTCTAGTATACGTCCCTGTAGCCCATTGGGTATGGGGCGGAGGATGGCTTATGCAGATGGGTGCCCTTGACTTTGCAGGAGGAGCTGTAGTTCATATCAATTCAGGAATTTCCGCCCTTGCAGTTGCATTGGTATTGGGCAAAAGGAAAAACTCCGCATTGATTCCACATAATCTAGGTTATGCGGTTCTTGGTGCGGCATTGCTGTGGTTCGGATGGATGGGATTCAATGGAGGATCAGGTCTTGCAGCCGACGGGCTTGCGGCAAACGCAATAATCGTGTCAAACGTCGCTGCAGCAACAGGTCTCATTGTCTGGACAATGATTGATGTGGCAAAAATTGGAAAGCCGACTGTTTTAGGCGCAATATCTGGTGCAGTTGCCGGACTGGTTGGAATCACTCCTGCTGCAGGTTTTGTCGACGTGTTTGGAGCACTGGTCATTGGTGCTGTAGCTCCGATTATTTCATACTATTCAATCAATTACTTAAAGCCTAAACTTGGATATGACGATGCCCTGGATGTATGGGGAATTCATGGAATGTCAGGTGTATGGGGAGCACTTGCAACAGGAATCTTTGCGGTGCCTGCCATTGGAGGTGTTGCAGGACTGATTGCAGGAAACCCTTATCAGGTAGTGATACAAATTATTAGTATAGTTGCAACAATTGTCTATTCATTTACCGTAAGTTATATACTGGCAAAAATACTTGATAAGTCATTAAATGGTATCAGAGTTGAGGAACACAAGGAAATTGGAGGGCTCGATTCCAATCTTCACAAGGAATCCGCTTATAACTTCAATTCATAGGAGGGAAACTAATGAAACATATCATTGCAATTATTAGGCAGGAAAAATTTTCAGATGTTAAAAAGGAATTGGTGAAAGCGGGCTGTGATGGGATGACAGTTTCCGAAGTAAAAGGAAAAGGAAGCCAAGGAGGAGTAAGGGAATCCTACAGGGGATCAAGCTACTGCATTGATCTGCTTCCTAAAACCCGTATTGAAATTGTTGCTAAAGATGAGGAACTTGACTTGCTTGTCGAAGCAATCAAAAAGGGAGCCCACACCGGAAACATAGGTGACGGTAAGATTTTCATCCAGCCTGTGGAAAACGTCATAAGAATAAGAACCGGCGAAGAGGGTGACGGTGCAGTTTAATGAAAAATTAGTTAAATAAAACAGTTGTGGGAAATATCTGAATTTCCCATTTTTCCTTTTTAATAGCTTATTACCACACCGTTAATGTCTGAAATATTAACCCATGTTTTTATTCCGGATTTTTCATACAGAACACCATTTATATATTCATAGGTCACTTCTTTATTGTCACTAATTAAATAAACAGAGTCCCCTTGTATGTCTCCTACTCTTTTAACGATACCGCCATATTCCTTAGAATTCGCAACAACAATGTCTCCAACATGTATGTTGTGGGTTTTGTTTACTAAAACATGTTGTCCATCATGCAGTGTGGGAAGCATTGATGTTCCATCAACATACATCATGACTGGGATTTGATTTGGACCTATGCTTGAATCCACATTTATTTCAGGATTTTCCATACCATATTCATTACAAAGTTGACTAATTTCTTTTTTTAATGTTGTAACGTTGGATGATGTGTCATTCATCACATTCAATGTTAAATTGCAGATATCTGAATTCAAAGTTTTTGTATCAACATTGCCTAAAGTATGGGTTTCAACGCTTATGTTTTCACCATCCATATAAACGTCAACAGAATCATTAGATATTACAAGAATGACAAAAATAGCTATGAAAATAAGAATAAGTAAAGCTAAAATAATTTTTTTAGCCATTCCAATCACTCGTCCATAATGTTCAAATCCATATTGAGAAGGGCCTTCATGGTTTCAATATCAATCTGGCCGGGTGCGGTTACATCTGTTCCTGCGGCAAATGTAATTGGTGAGTCGAATTTTGAGGCCATAACACGAGTATAACTTCCCAAATCCCCCATTGAAATTGCAATGGTATTTTCACAGTGGGACAGTACTGCCAAAACTGTTAGAGTGTCTTCAAGGTCTTGAGGCATGAATGCGACCTTTGCAATGTCTCCA
>OMSA01000028.1 GCA_900313645.1 uncultured Methanobrevibacter sp. | reverse complement strand
TGTAAACACCGAACTGTCCGGTGCGGATTTCGGTGCTTTGGGTTATTATATCGGTAAAGTTGTCGGAAGCGGCATACCTTACTTCAAATTAATCAACACTCCAAACAACAATGATTTGAAAACATTGGGTGCAGCGCTTGCTTCATCAGGATCCGTTGCACTTTACCACATGGAAAATGTAACTCCTGAATATCGTGAAGTTTGTGAAGAGGATATCGAGGATTTGATGTTTATTTCCGAAAAGGAAATAACTGAAACCCGTGAAAAATTAACAACCAGTGACAAAGACCCTGATTTGATTTGCTTAGGTTGTCCTCATGCATCACTTGAAGAGATAAAACAAGTGGCAAATATTGTTCAAGGCAAAACCATTAAAAACAAATTATGGATTTGCACATCAGTCAGCGTAAAGGCAACAGCTGACAGAATGGGTTACACTCAGATAATCGAGTCTGCAGGCGGAAACTGACAGAATGGGTTACACTCAGATAATCGAGTCTGCAGGCGGAAACATCGTATGTGACACCTGTATGGTTGTAGCTCCTATTGAAGAGATGGGCTTTGAGGTGATTGGTGTAAATTCAGCAAAAGCGGCAAACTATGTTCCATCAATGTGCGGACTTGATGTCGTTTATGATGATGTGGAAAATCTTATTCGTTTCGAATAAGTTTTTTTCTAATTTTTTATTTTTTTGATTTATTAAAGAATTGAAAGGTTTTTAGCTATTTTTCAAAAATTTATATCTAACCTTTAAATTTAATGAAGTCTATAATTATAACTAATAAAATTTATTAGGTTGACTTTTTATGAAGTATTTAGTTGTTGGTGCCGGAAATGCAAGTAGGCCTGTTGCAAGATTGCTCAATTATTTAGGTCATGATGTTGTAATAACTGATTTAAAAGACATTTCAGAATTTAAAATTGAGTTCCAACGAAGTCTAATTGAAATGGAAAAGGAAGGCGTCAAGCTGGATTTGCCAAATAAAGATCCGTCAGTTGACGGTTTTGATGCCGTTTATGTGCCGCCTACTTTACCTGAAACCGCTCCGATAGCTTTAAAAATCAAAGATTCTGATTTAAAAGTTTTAACCAATGAAGAATTTTCTAAAACAGTCAACGATTTGATTCCGGTAGACATCATCGGAATTACCGGAACTATGGGTAAAACCACAACTACCTACATTACAACAAGCCTGTTTAAGCAAGCGGGATATAATGTCTGGTCTTGCTCATCCCTAGTCAACAACCTGGTATCTGAAGCTATCATTGACGGTATTGTCAAAGGCAAGGCTCAGGATTGTGACATAGCTATTTTTGAACTTCCTCACGGTACTATCGGTCTTTTGAACAAACTGAATATCAAGATAGGTCTTTTGACTAATATTGCTGAAGACCATCTCTCCGAGTTCGGGGGTTCACTTGAACTTTATCAGCAGAGGAAGATGATTCTCGAGGCCATGAGCGAAACATTCATCGCAAACTACTCATGCTATGACATCATAAATCCTAAAAGAAGTGATGCCCTATATTATGCGCTTGATGAGGATGTTGATTTTAAGGGCATTGTCGGTGACAAATCCCTGACTATTGAATATTCACAGGACTCTTTTACCACTCCGTTCTACATGATGAGCTACTTTTTTGAAAATTCAGTGGCTGCAAGTGCTGCGGCACTGACTTACGGTGTGAAAAAAGAGGACATTATTGATGCGTTAACTGAGTTTAAAGGCCTTCCTGCACACATGGAGGATGTGGGAAATTACAATGGCCGTAAAGTGATATTGGACTCAGCATTTTTATACGACGGAATGAAGATAACACTGGACTACTTTAAAGATGACAGTGTAGTACTGTTCCTTGATCATTTTGATACATTGTCTGTTAGAGACAAGGCAGAAGTTGGTGAGCTTGTAAGCAATTATGATATAAAAACAGTCATTGCTAGCGGATTTAATGAGGTAACCCAGGAGGTCGAAATGGAAGCTGCCCAAGAGATTTTGGATGCGATAACCAACGAGAATATTGAAAAGGTTGCCGTTGAAAATATTGAAAAGGCGGCTGAGCTGACATTCAAATATTCCAAACCTGGAGACATAATACTGCACATGGGACCGCTTATAGCATATGACAGGCTGACCACTGTCGATAAAATTATGAAAGGACTTGAAATAGGAAGTAGAAAATATGAATAAGAATAAAACCTTTGGAGTCATTGGTGTTTGCGGGGCAAACGGTAATCTAATAGCAAGAATATTAAAACAAAGAGGCTACAATGTAATAGGAACTGATTTGTCCTTTAAAAAAGATTGCCGATTTGCAAAAGCATTGGAAGGTTATGACATTGAAGTTTTCTACGGTCAGACTCCGGAAACATTCTTTAAAAAAGCAGATTATATCATTCCTCCGGCAAGCCTTTCAAAAGATTCAGACTTATTAAAAAACCTTGACAAACCTATCTTGGAGTTATGTGACGTTATTGAAATGATTCAGCCGGAAAAACCGGTGTTCGGAATAACCGGTACAAACGGTAAGACAACCACAACAACTCTTCTTAAAAAAATCGCATATGACAATGGAATAAAACCGTGCGAGCATGACCTGGAAGGCATGCAGGGAAATGCGGAATTTATTCCGATTCTGCAGTCAAGATTGAATGGGGACGTTGGAATTCTGGAAGTCGGAACATTTGGAGTTCCAGGAACCGTTGGAAGAATAGTCAAAAACACATCAATGTCCAGCGGACTGATAACAAACATCACACCGGATCACCTGAACGATTTGGGAAGCTTTATGGATTACGCAAATGTCAAGGCCGAATTCATAAAGGAATTGGGAATCGGACAGCTGATTGTAAACGGTCAGGACCCTACAATAATGGGACTTTTGCGTGAACTGGACTTTAAAGGCGAAATCATAACCTTTGGTGTTGACGAGCTTCCGGATTCAATCGGAATGAAGGAATGCGTCTGCGGAAGGGAGATTGCAGTAAAAGAAATTATTTCCGGATGCGGATATTACTTCTGTCAGTGCGGCATTACAACCCCTCAGGTGGATTACATTGCTACAAATGTTGATTTGGCAAACAGAACATTTGATTTGCATACTCCAACTGAAAAATTAACAGTCAAAATGGGGGTTGACGGCCTTCATAATGTTTACAACTTAATTGGAGTTATCATTGCAGCTCATGAATTTTTAGAACTTCCATACAATAAAATCCTGCCTTCAATTGCCAGTTTCACTGGCGTAAGCGGAAGGATGGAAGAAGTTGGAAAAGTGAAAGGCAAGGACATTTTTGTTGATTATGCACACAATCCTGCAGGTGTTGAAACTGTATTGAAAGAGTTTAAAAAGTTATTCGGTGATTTTACTACTGTAATAACTGTTTCTTCAGAGTCAGGTTATGTCGGCGATGTTGATATTTTCAACAGCGTTTTAAAATTCTCTAAGTTTATCGTGCCTGCATCAGTTGCTTCTCAAAAGATAGCCCTTGAGAAGTTAAACGACAATCCAAAATTGAATGACAGGATATTTTTAAACCATTTGGGAACCTTTGAAAAGACAGGAACATTAGGGGCTTCCCGTGAAGAGGTTCGTGACGGTCTTAAAAAAGCTTTAAACCTGGATTGTGAAATGGTTATCGCAATCGGTGAAGCGGCTACCAAATTCAAATCTTTAGTTTTTGAGTTGTAATTTTCTGACTCTAAAACTGTGATGTGCTTATTTTAATACTAATCACATGCTCTCTCTTAACCTTTTAATATAATGGTTAATTAATATGATAATATGGCAAGCTACATTAATCATCCCCTGTTGAAAAAGGATGCAATAGAATCAAGACTTTACCAGCAGATTCTTGCAGGGGACGTTTTGAAAAAGGGAAATACAATGGTTGTTGCACCTACAGCATTAGGTAAGACTATTGTAGCAATTTTAGTAGCTGCCGATAGGTTACATAAGGTAAAAAACTCAAAAGTACTTGTTTTAGCTCCATCCAAACCTTTGGCTATTCAGCATGAGGAAAGCTTTAAGGAATTCATCACTCTTCCATGCACTTCAATCACCGGTGCCGTCAAGACCGATGAGAGAATAAAAAGATGGGAAGAGTCAAGAATCATATCTGCCACTCCACAGACTGTTGAATCAGATTTGTTAAACGGCCGTTATGATTTGAGTAATGTATCACTGATTGTTTTTGATGAATGCCACCATGGTGTTGGATCTTATTCTTATGTATATCTTGCTTCCCGTTATGTTCAGGAATCTAAATTCAATCTTATTTTAGGTTTAACCGCTTCTCCAGGTTCTGACAAGTTTAAAATCAAAGAGGTTTGTGAGAATCTGTATATTCAAAACATCGTTGTTAAAACTGAAGACGATGTCGATGTAAAGCCTTATTTCAATCCGGTTGAAATAGACTGGGTCAGAATTAAGATGAGCAGCGAACTTTCAAAAATCAAGGAATGCATTGACAAGGCTCTTAAGGTAAGGCTCAAGGCATTGAAGAATATGGGAATCATTAAAACCGTATCCGTCAATAAAGTTGAGATTCTCAAGGCAAGAGGCAGGGTTCAGGGAGAAATTGCAAGGTCTGCAAATCCCGATAAGGAACTGTTTAGGGCCATCTCCATATTGAGCGCCGTTATCAATGTGCAGCATGCCCAGGAGCTGATTGAAACCCAGGGAGTTCAGACTTTTAATAAGTATGTTGACAGGCTTAGAAAAAAACAGACAAAGGCCGCCAAATCATTAATGTGGGATGATAATTTTTCAAAAGCCATGAAACTTGCAAGGGATGCTGAAAAACATGGCTGGGAACATCCGAAACTGCGTGAAATAACTAAGATTCTTAAAAAAGAATTGGGTGATAATGGTCAGACCAAACTTACAACTTCACGTTTTGAAGATAAAAATGATGAGAAAACATCCAAGGTAATTGTCTTCACCCAATACCGTGACACCCTTGAAATGATTCATCAAAAGCTTGAAAAGGAAGGAATCAAATCAGCAAAATTCTTCGGTCAGGCATCTAAGGATGGTGAAAAAGGATTAACCCAAAAACAACAGAAAGCCATCATAAAATCATTCAGACAGGGTGAATATGATGTATTGCTGTCAACAAGTGTTGCAGAAGAGGGTATTGATATTCCTGCAGTTGACTTGGTTGTATTGTATGAGCCGGTGCCGTCTGAAGTCCGTATGATTCAAAGAAGGGGCAGAACCGGACGTAAAAGAACAGGCCGTGTAAAGGTTCTTATCACTGAAGGAACAAGGGATGAGGGTTACTACTGGTCAAGCATTAGAAAGGAAGACCGCATGAAAAATCAATTGATTGATCCTGATGTTTTAGAAGAGCTGAATGCATCTGCAATTGAAAGAATGGAAAACGAAAAAAAGGTTAAGGTTATCGAAAGGCCTAAACAGGAAAATAACTTCCCAATCGTTTATGCAGATTCCCGTGAAGGAAACTCCAAAGTAATCAGGCATCTGACCGAAATGGAAATTGATGTCAAGGTTCATTCCATGGCGGTTGCAGATTATCAGGTAAGTGATGAGGTAGCTATTGAGAGAAAAACCGCTAAAGACTTTACAGATTCCATAATTGATAAGAGATTATTTAAACAGGCCAAGGAATTGTCTGAAGAGTTTAAACATCCTATTTTAATCCTCGAGGGCGATGACCTCTATACAGGCATGATTAATCCTAATGCAATAAGGGGGTCAATGGCGTCACTGGCAATCGATTTCGGAATCAGCATTATTCCAACAAGAAACTCTCAGGATACTGCTGCAATGATAAAAAGAATTGCCATTAGGGAACAGGAAGGTGAAAGAACTCCTATTCAAATCAGAACTGATAAAAAACCTCTCAGTCTCATGGAGCAGCAACTTTTCATTGTCGAATCCCTACCTAATATCGGACCGGTTAATGCTAAAAACTTGCTAATGCATTTCGGTAGCGTGTCCAATATATTGAATGCAAGCGAAACTGACCTTCAGGAAGTTGAAGGAATAGGTAAAAAAACAGCTAAGGATATTAGAAACGTATTGGATTCCAAATACCTTTATTTTAAAAAAGAAATTAAAGAAAAAAGACTTCTCTAGAAGTTTTCAATAATATATTTATAACTTTTTTTGATGGAATCATAATCATTTACTTCAATCATGTAGATGCCATCATAACTTTTGCTTTCTAAATTATTCACGACACGTTTTAAATCAATAGAGCCTTCACCTAATGCAAGGTGTGTGTCATCATCACCAAAATTATCATGGATATGTACGTGTTTAATCGAATCAAAAATCATCCCGTCTGCGGAGTATCCCGCATGGTTGGCATGACCTATGTCCAATGTCATGTGCAGGTCATTTTCCGAGAGTATGTCATGTAATTTATTCATGTCCTGATAAATCATTGAGTCGAATGCAGGCATATTTTCAAAAGTTGTCATCACGCCCAAATCTTTACTGTAATCGCCAAGTTCAATCATGGACTGGTTTGCAGTATCGATGACTTCCTTTTTGAAGTATTTATTTGCCAGAAATGAAATTAATCCAGGATGGACAACAACGGCTTCGGCATCAATTTTATTTGCAAAATCTATTGAATTTTTTATTTGATTTATGGAGTTTATTCGACTTTTATCCTGCAGGCTAGCAATATTGACATCCATAAAAGGGGCATGAATTGAATATTTTAAATTATAGGATTCAAGTAAATCCAAACTGACGTTTTCACTTGGATATTGATGGACTAATTCTGCATATTCAAGACCCAGTCCCTCTATGAAATCCAAAGTCTTTTCCAAATTGTATTCCATTCCTGCAAGTGTTGATGCTCCAATTTTCATGTTATCACATTTTCTGAATAGCGGTTATTGGCAATCCCATTTCAATCGCTTCAATGATGAGATCGGACAGTTCGATTCCTCTTTTTATTTTTATTTCTCCTTTTTTGGAGGTGGTAGCAGTCAGCAGATATTCGCCGTTGATTTGAATATCAAAGTTTTTGCGGCCGTTGTCTCTGCCAAGTTCCAAAATCAGTTGCTTTTTAGTGTGGAGAATGTCAACTTCAAACGGTGTTTTGCTGATAGGCTTTGATTCAATTACCTCTACACCCAAACTTATTCCGATGCTTTCTTCAATCTCGGCGATTCTTTTACCGTTTTTGCCGATGATTTTCGGAATGAATTCTTCCGGAATATAAATATTGGCTCTTTCCGGTGAGATTACTTCAACGTCAACCTTTGCCTTTTTAGGCAATAGCTTTTTGACTTTTCTTAAAATCTCTTTTTCGGCAATCTTATCAACGGATGATTTTGTTACACTGTCTGAAGGACCGCCGTTTACAAGATTGATATCCATTACGATGGTCTGCTCACCGTATGTGTAAATTTCATTTTTAAGCTCGCCGGTTTCAAAGTCACGCACTTCAATTACCGGTCTTGCAAGGTCAGCCTCTTTCATTCCTGTCGGAACTTTAACGGTCATTTTTGTTTCATAAACGCTTGTAACCTTACCGTCTTCAATGTAAATGCTTGTATCCACAATTGATGGTATGACGCCCAGCTCCACTCTGGAAGCTATTCTTTGAATTGCATCTATCGGCCTTGTTGCATGCACAACTCCAATCATTCCAACTCCAGCAAGCCTCATGTCTGCAAAGATGTTGAAGTCAGTATTTTTTCTGAGTTCATCATAAATAGTGTAATCAGGTCTTACAAGCAGCAATACGTCTGCTGTATTTTCCATACTTCCTTCTAAAGGAGCATATTGTGTGATTTCGTCAGGAAGCTGCAGGTCTCTTGGAGATTCCATTGTTTTGACAATCTTGTTTAATTCGGATGAGTAGTATTTTGCAATGGCCTGTACGAATGTGGACTTACCGGCACCTGGTGATCCTGAAATTAAAATTCCCTCGGCGTTTGTCCTGATTCTTTCAAGTAGCTTGTCTGAGAGATGGTATTCGTCCAGACTTATATTTGCCACCGGCCTTACAATTGTTATTTCCAGGGCCTCTGAAAATGGCGGGTAGGCTATTGAAATTCTGAATTCACGTGACTGAACCACGAATGAGCCATCCTTTTGAGATTCAAGATATGTTTTAGGGTCACTTTTTGCCTTATCCAGAATCTCGTCCATTATTTCTTTCAGTTCATTGTAATTGTATACCTTTTCATTCAGCACGACAAAGCTTATATGTCCGGGTGTTCCCTTTTTAGCCATTGGAACAACGTTTTCCTTTAAATGAATGGACATTGTTTCGTCATCAAAGTATTTCTCGATTGACAACGGTTTTAGCTCAAATTCCTGCTTATAAAAATAAACTGGTATTCCCTGCGCTTTTGCGGTTTCGGCCTGTACCTTGTCGTTTGTAAGAAGGGTTCCCATTTCACTTCTTGCAACATCCCGGATTATGCTGTCTATTTCTCCGCTTTTTGCATATTTGATGTCGTAGTTTGTTGGCCTTTTACCCTTAAAGCTTATTGCCAGCTCACCTTCATCCTGTAGCTGCTGCAATTTTTGAAGCTCTTTAAGACCTTTGTGACCTTCTGAGCGATTGGCATTGGCCTGGTGTTCAAGTTCACACACTACTGCTTCCGGCACGACTATTTCCGGGTAGTCCAGGTCACTTTCTTCTATGATTTTACTTACAGCACCTATAATGACAGCGCTTGTATCCGGTATTATACATTTCATTTTAATACACATCTTCAGGGTTTACAATTCGTTCTAAAATAATTTCCAAATCATCATCGCTCAAATCATCGATATTGATTTTATTGTCAGTTTTTAAACGTCTAAAAAAGCATGATTCATATCCTTCATGGCATGCAGCACCGGTTTGGGTGATTTTTAGAATAATAGCATCCATATCGCAGTCTACAAGGATTTCATGAACTTCCTGAAAGTGTCCTGAGGACTCGCCTTTGAGCCATAACTGGTTTCTTGATGTGCTCCAGTAATGTGCCTTGCCTGTTTGGATAGTTTTGATTAAAGCCTCCTTGTTCATATTGGCCAGCATCAGTATTTCATTGGTTTTTGCGTCCTGTGCAATGGCGGTAATTACGGGAATCCCGTTGATTTCATGTCTAAAGTTAATGTTCATGCTCATTCCTCTTTCAAGTAGTCTGCAATATTTTCAATGTCAACCAATTCCTGGGTTCCGCTAATCATGTCTTTAACGGTTACCTTATTTTCCTCCAAGTCTTTTTCACCGATAATGACCATTTTAGGAACCTTGATTTTATCAGCGTAATTCATTAATTTTTTGAATTTTTTAGCGTTCAAATCGACGTCAACCTTTATGCCGTGTTTTCTTAAGTCCTGTGTTATTTCAAATGCCTTAAGGCGCACGTCTTTTGAAATTGGAGCTACGTAAACATCAAGGTATGGAGGAAGTTCTTCTTTGTCGGTAAGCTCTTCAACAGCATTCATAAGTCTGTCAAATCCGAGTGCAAATCCGGTTGATTCCACTTCCTGGCCTCCGAAGATTTTAACGAGGGAATATGATCCTCCGCCGCAGATTTGTTTCTGGGCTCCGAGTTCAGGAACATAAATTTCAAACACGATTCCTGTGTAGTAGTCAAGTCCTCTTGCAACGCCAAGATTCAAGGTATAGTTTGAGACTTTAAATGCTTCAAGAAGTTCTATTAATTCTTTAAGCTCTTCTAAAGATTCTTTTGGCTCATCATAAGGAGCAATCAGTTCTTCAACGTCTGCGATGATTGATTTGTCACCGACCAAATCGATGAGTTTTAAAAGAATCTGGTTTAATTCGTCATTGTCGATTACAGGCTCATCACCGCTTAGGGATTCAATCAGAAGTTCCTTATCTCCCTTGTCGATTACAACCATGATTTCCCTTTGTGTTTCGGTTGAGATTTCAAAGTGTTTAAAGAGTCCCCTGATTATTCCGAGGTGGTTGATGTTAACGTCGGCTGTTGTGATTCCCAGTGATTGGATTGCGTCAGAGCATAATGCAATGACTTCCGCTTCTCCCTGTGGAGTTTTGGCACCGATAAGCTCACAGCCGAATTGCCAGAATTGTCTGAATCTGCCTTTCTGTGGTCTTTCATATCTAAAACAGCTTCCATAGTAATATAACTTGATAGGTTTTGAAGAGGTCTTTTCCAATTCGTTTAAATATAATCTTGCTACCGGAGCGGTAATTTCAGGCCTTAATGTCAAATCCCTGTCGGATTTGTCCTTAAAATTATATAACTGGTCAACAATTTCTTCTCCGGATTTTGTAGTAAATAATTTCAATTCTTCAAATAAAGGTGTTTTAATTTCCTGATAACCATAACTTTCAAATACTTTTCTTAAGGTACTTTCTGCTTGTTTACGTTCTCTCATCTCTTCAAATAAAAAATCTCTTGTACCTCTTGGTCTTGTAAATTCCATGTTTGAACTCCTCGTTGATAAAATATTATATTTAAAATTTAGTTTTACAAAGTTATATAATCTTTTGTTTGTTGCTTTTTTAAATTTTTAAGAAGAAATTATTTATATTTTCTAACTCAAGTATTATTATATGATTAAAGGTAGTACAAATATTGTAGCTTTGATAGGACACCCTGTTGAACACAGTTTCTCGCCGCCGATGCACAATAGGGCATTTGAAAAATTAAACATGGATTATGCTTATGTTGCATTCGATGTCGAACCTGCAAATTTAAAATCAGCCATTGAAGGCGCAAAGGCCCTTAACATTAAGGGATTCAATGTTACAATACCTCACAAAATCAGTGTAATGGAGTTTCTCGATGAGATTGATGAGGTAGCAAGTTTAATAGGTGCCGTAAACACAATTGATTTTAAAAATATGAAAGGCTACAACACTGACGGAATCGGTGCTGTAAAGGCTATTGAAGAGGTAACTTCAATTAAAGGTAAAAATGTAGTTATTGCAGGTGCCGGCGGAGCTTCAAGAGCAATCTCATTTTATATAGCAAAATATGGTGCAGATACCATGACCATATTGAACAGGAATCCTTTAAAGGCACAAAACCTTGCCAGTGATGTTTCAAATTCCGGTTTGATTGGTGAGGTAAAATCCGATTCAATTTCAGAAATTAACGCTTATCTGGCTGATGCGGATATTCTCATTGACACCACACCTGTCGGAATGCATCCAAACGTTGATGATGAGCCGATTGCCACATCTCAAAATATGCATGAGGATTTGGTTGTATTTGACGCTGTTTATAATCCCAACGAAACAGTGCTTCTAAAGGAAGCCATTAAAGCTGGTGCAAAACCGGTATACGGTATTAAGATGCTGCTCTATCAGGGAGCGGAAAGCTTTAAAATATGGACAGGCCGTGATGCGCCGGTCGATGAGATGGAAATGGCTTTAAGAAAAACCCTTAATTTAGAATGATAATATGGATTTAATATTTAACGTTCAAGGATTGGCATCTGATAAGGAAGAATTTTCTTCATCTAAAAAGGATGTGCTGAAATATCTCAAGATAATTGGCGTGGACACACGTTTCATATCCTATACTCCCGAAAAAATCTATATCAACAACCTGAGATTTTCCAAGTTTTCAAGAAAGCGTGAGGAGACATTTTATAAGCAATATCCCGAAATAAAGGTTGTCAGAAATAAGCTCTTTCAAAAGATCTGTGCAAAGTCATCCAAGGTGCTTTCATTGGAAATCAAGCCAAATTCACGAATACTGATGCCTGAAGACAATTTTATGGTGGAACTGCTGTTGGAGCCATACACCAGAAAATACGGTGCAGAGCTGGTTTACAGCGGAGA
>OMSA01000043.1 GCA_900313645.1 uncultured Methanobrevibacter sp. | reverse complement strand
TTTAATGTCCACTTATCCTTTAGAGGGCAATCATGGGGTAAGTGAGAAATGGTATCAATCTGACAGTATTCAGGTTGAAGGATTTGTTTGTCGTGAGGTTTGTCGTGAAGTTTCTAATTTTGGACCTCAAAAAACATTGGATGAATTTTTAAAAGAGTTTAAAACCCCTGGAATAAGCGGAATTGACACTCGTGATTTAACTTTAAAAATACGTGAAAGAGGTTCCCTTAAAGCAGCCATTACAACTGAAAATATTGATGATGAAAAATTACTTGAAATGGCACGTTCACAACCAAGTATTGAAGACAGGGATGTTGTGCCTTTAGTCTCAACAAAGGAAATTAAAATATTTAACGAAGATGCTGACAAGAAGGTTGCTTTAATTGACTGTGGTGTTAAAAAGAATATCATCAACTCATTTTTAGAAAGGGATATTGGAGTAATACTATTCCCTTATGATACTGATTATAAAACTGTTCTTGATTATTCCCCATCCGGATTGATGATAACTTCAGGTCCTGGAAATCCTGACAGGGTTTCTGAAACAATTGAAACCATGAAAAAACTATCAAACAGATTGCCAGTTTTTGGAATTTGTATGGGTCAGCAGTTAATCGCAAAATCATTCGGAGCAAGGTCATACAAAATGAAATTTGGACATAGGGGTGAAAACCAGCCGGTAAAAGATTTAACCACTGGTAAAGTGTTTATCACATCACAGAATCACGGTTTTACTATTGACAAGGAGTCATTAAAAGAAACAGATTTAGTATTGACTCAAATTAACTTAAATGACGGAACTCCTGAAGGAATTTCACATAAAGAGTTGCCATTACATTGTATACAATACCATCCTGAAGCAGGACCTGGTCCAAATGATACAAGAAGCATTTTTGATGAATTTAACCAAATGATGGATGATTATTAAAGAGGGATTACATATGCCGGTAGATAAAGATATTAAAAAAGTATTAATTATTGGTTCTGGACCTATTCAAATCGGACAAGCTGCAGAATTTGATTATTCTGGTTCACAAGCTTGTAAATCACTAAGGGAAGAAGGTATAGAAACAGTACTCGTTAACAGTAATCCAGCTACAATCCAAACAGATATTGATATGGCAGACACTGTTTATACCGAACCTTTAACTCCAGAAGTTGTTGCAAAAATCATTAAAGAAGAACAAGTAGACGCTATTTTACCAACTATGGGTGGACAAACCGGATTAAATATAGCAACAGGTCTTGGAGATTTAGGATTACTTGAAGGAATTAAAGTATTAGGTTCCGATGTTCAAACAATTAAAGATGTAGAAGACAGAGACTTATTTGCAAATCTGATGGATGACATTGGTGAAAAAATACCTAAATGTCAGGCTGTGGAAAGTGTAGACGCTGCACTTGAAGCCGTAAAGGAAATCGGTTATCCAGTAATTGTCAGACCAGCATTCACATTAGGTGGAACTGGTGGAGGAATTGCTCACAATGAAGAGGAACTGATTGAAATTGCAACTCACGGATTGGATATGAGTTTCATTAATCAGGTTCTAATTGACGAATCAGTTCTTGGATGGAAAGAAATAGAATTTGAAGTAATGAGGGATAAGGAAGACACCTGTATTATTGTCTGTACAATGGAAAACATTGATCCTATGGGAATTCACACTGGAGACAGTGTAGTTGTAGCACCTATTCAAAATCTATGTGATGAAACAATTCAGGCAATGAGGGACGCATCAATTAAAATCATCAGAGCTTTAGGAATTAGAGGTGGATGTAACATTCAGTTTGCATTAAATCCTGAAACTGATGAATATAAAGTAATTGAAGTAAATCCACGTGTATCCAGAAGTAGTGCACTTGCGTCAAAGGCAACAGGTTACCCGATTGCAAAAATATCATCCAAAATCGCATTAGGAATGACCTTGGATGAAATCAGAAATGACATTACCAAAGAAACACCAGCTTCCTTTGAACCAGCTATTGATTATGTAGTTATTAAAATCCCAAGATGGCCATTTGACAAATTTAAAGGAATAAGCCGTGAAGTTGGAGTTCAGATGAAAGCAACCGGTGAGGTAATGGCTATCGGAAGAACATTTGAAGAAGCCTTCCAAAAAGCATTAAGATCACTTGATATGGGCTTTGACGGATTTGAATATGTCGAATACACTGAAGAAGATTTGGCAAATCCTACTGACTTGATTTATTTCCAAATCTATTCCGCAATCAAGGACGGAATGGACATCGATAAAATAAGAGAGCTCACTAAAATTGACAATTTCTTCTTATACAAAATCAGAAACATCGTTAACTTTGAAAATGATGTGACTGCAGAAAAACTTGATGATGAAGATTACCTAAGAAAAGCAAAACAAATCGGATGTTCAAATAAAAGATTGGCTGACTTATCCGGCCAGACTGAAGAATACATCAGAAACTTGCTTTCAAGATACAATATCAAACAGTCCTATAAGATGGTAGATACCTGTGCTGCTGAATTCGAGGCTAAAAC
Source organism: uncultured Methanobrevibacter sp. (assembly GCA_900313645.1). Classification (GTDB taxonomy): domain Archaea; phylum Methanobacteriota; class Methanobacteria; order Methanobacteriales; family Methanobacteriaceae; genus Methanocatella. The sequence goes on along the minus strand of OMSA01000043.1, from coordinate 7,056 downwards.
CCCATATTACTACAGCAGCTATGACAAAGGTAATGAGCTGGTATCAACCTCCAAGAAAAAAGTCGTTATTCTTGGTGCAGGACCAATCAGAATAGGACAAGGTATTGAATTTGATTACTGCTGTGTACATTCATCTTTGGCATTAAAAGATGAAGGTATCGAAACAATCCTGATTAACAACAACCCTGAAACTGTAAGTACAGATTATGACATTTCAGACAAGCTGTTCTTTGAACCGTTAACCTTTGAAGATGTGATGGGAGTAATTGAACAGGAAAAACCTGATGGTGTAATTGTACAATTCGGAGGACAGACCTCCATCAATCTTGCAGTGCCTCTGGCAAATGCTGGTGTTAAAATATGGGGAACTCCATATGAAAGTATTGACAGGGTTGAAGACAGAGAATTGTTTGCTGAACTTTTAGAAAAATTACATATTCATCAGGCACCATACGGAACAGCTAATTCATTTGATGAAGCAAAAGAAATTGCAGAAAGAATCACATTCCCAGTGCTTGTTCGTCCATCATACGTAATTGGTGGAAGGGCAATGGAAATCGTTTACGACAATGATGAACTTGAGGAATATATGAAAGAGGCTGTTAAAGTGTCTCCGGAACACCCTATTTTGGTTGACAAGTTCCTTGAAGATGCTATTGAGCTTGATGTGGATTTACTATGTGATGGTGAAGACGTATTTATTGCAGGTATCATGGAACATATTGAAGAAGCGGGTGTCCACTCAGGGGACTCTGCATGTGTAATACCTCCTCAAACCATTCCAGCACATATCCTTGACACAATTCGTGAAAATTCCACTAAACTGGCATTGGAATTGGACGTTAAAGGTTTGATGAATATCCAATATGCTGTCAAACTTGATGAGGAAATGGTTTATATCATTGAAGCAAACCCTCGTGCAAGTAGAACAGTTCCGTTTGTAAGTAAAGCTATAGGAGTGCCATTGGCAAAAGTTGCTACATGGATTATGAACGGCGCTAAATTGAAAGACTTTGGATTGTCCAAGGAAATCAAAATTGAGCACGTTGCCGTAAAAGAATCAGTATTCCCATTCCTGAAATTACCTGAATCAGATACTGTGCTTGGTCCGGAAATGAAATCCACCGGTGAAAGTATCGGTATAGATGAAAACTTCGGAATGGCATTTTACAAATCACAGCTTTCAGCGGGCATGGAACTTCCTAAAGAAGGAAAAATCTTTATCAGTGTTAAAGAAACTGACAAGAAAAAAATCAGACCGATTGCAGATAAGGCTGCAACTCTCGGATTTAAAATCATGGCTACTGATGGAACAGGTCAGGCAACAGGTCTTGAGGATATAGAAATAGTCAAAAAAGTGTCTCAAGGCTCACCGAATATCAGAGATGCAATTCTAAACAAGGAAATTGATTTGATTATCAATACCTCTGAAGGTAAACAGTCTGCTAAAGACGGTTATATTATCAGACGTTTAGCTATTGAACTCGGTATACCTTATGTAACCACATTAGCTGGTGCAAGAGCTGTTCTAAAAGGTATTGAAGCTGTTCAGAAAAGTAAAATAAACGTAAAATCTTTAAACAAATATGCTGATGGAGAATAATTTAATTCTCCAGTTTCTAATTTTATTGATTTATCTACAATTAAAGTAAAGAATAAGTTTCAAGTATTATTATCAAATATTAACTATGGGGACGAACATGGGATCCAATTGCAAAAAATGTGGGGCGTTGATAGAAAATAATGAAAATTTTTGTCCTAATTGTGGTACAAATTTAAAAACCATTCCTCTTGAGAATAAAACAACTATTGAAAAATATGGTCGTTTATTAATATTCCTTTTAATAATAGTTATAGCAATAATCGGAGTTTCAACTGCATTAATTCTTTCTGAGGAACATGTGGGGACCCAAATTGTTAGTCATGGTTCACTTAGTTTGAAAATACCTGCAAATTTTGAATATGACTCTGTGGAATCTGGGAAATATATCGATGACAATTTGAAACAAAAAACTTGGAGTAATGGTGATGAACAAATAGAAATACTGATTGTTGGGGATGGAGTAACTAACAATAATCCTAATAGTGTTTTAGCCGAGCTTGGAGGAAGTAGGGAAGTGAAATATGGAATTACAGGATTTCATAATTATTTCCAAGATGGCGGTGAAGCATTCTCTTTTTCAAAAGACAATAGAATATATTCAATTCTAGTATCTGATGGAAAATTATTTGATAAAATAGAAATCGTATGAGGTGAGAAAATGAATTGTCCTAAATGTGGATGTAATAACAATAATGATGCTAAATTCTGCAGAGAATGTGGTGCAAAACTAGAAACTAATAATTCTACTTCAACAACCACTAATAAAAACAATTTAATAGTTGTAATTTTAATAGTTGTCATTGCGATTTTAGCTATTGGAGTTCTATTTGCAAGTGGAGTTTTTAAATCTGAAGTTCCTCTTGAAACAATGGATTTTGAAGTGTTTAAAATGGATGTACCTGAAGGTTCTGAATTTGTTGAAACAAGTTCCATGCCAAATTATGGTTTTGGAGGATTTGTTGCCCTAAAAAATAATGGGGATTATTCTGATGAAGTTGGTGTGTTAATGGTTTCAACAATTCAAGGTTCGTCTCATCCATCAGAAGTTAGTTTGGATAGAACCGAAGGGGACATCAAGGTTTTCAAAGACAATCAAGGTCATGATGCATATTACATTGTAAGAGAAATTGATGGTTTTGAATTTGTTTTAATTGGAAATGATGATCAGACAATGATTAAGATGTTGAATTCAGTAAAAATCACTGATGTGGATAAACTTGGATCACAAAGCTCACAAACAACTTCTTCTGCTCCAACATCATCAACACCTTCTTCAATATCGATTTTAGGAGGCAGTTTTTCAACTGGAAGTGCAGATGAAGACAAAACTTATGCAAGAATCAATGTAGGAGCATCACATGCTGGTGAAGATGTCATTGTCCAAATTTTGTATTCAAGGGATGGTAATGCCTTAAACAATGGGAATATGGTACCTGCTTCTGTTCACTCAGATGGCTATTTGGAAATAGCTTCAGCAGAGGCATACAAATATTATCCGGACTATGCCATAATCAACATTTACGATACAAACAGCAATCTTTTAGCCACACAAAGTGTGTCCCTAATGCCAGCAGCAGGTACTCAAACATTTTAGAGTACCTCATTTTCTTTTTTTTAATTATTATACAGATATTCTTTAATGTTAATACCGCAGGAAGGACATTCCTCATCATCAATTTTCAGCCTGCTTTTACACTTAGGACAGTAATTGAGTTGGACTTTATACTCTTTGCTTTGATCAATTACAATATTTACTTCGATGGTCTGGCTGATATTTGATTTTAAAACGTCTTTATTCCAGTTGTTGTCCATCAAAAGCTTTTTGTAATAGAATGCCTCTGTCATTGTGTCATAATTTCCGATTATCTCTTCTCCTTTTTTAATATAGAATTTTCGGATTTTATGGTTAAAGAGAATTTCACCTTCCCTTTCGGTCTTGTTGACCTTGGTTCCTTTTATCCTTCCCTTTGGTCTTCTTTCAGGAAATGGGGGCAATTCCATATTCTCATACTTGTTTTCCAAATCGCATTCAACAAGCAGGTCATAATCAAAATTACAGAAAAAAAGTGCATCCCTTTCATATAATGCATCGGATAATTTTCTAAACTCTCCATAATCTTTATTGTTATACTTAACTCTGTATACGTCACCTGTCTTCACGATATTCCGGTAAAAGTATCTTATTTCTTGAGAGTTAATAGAAATCACCTTAATGGCCTTAAAATAGAGGTAATCTTCATAATACTGGTTTTTGAGATACCTTTTGATTTATGAATATTACATTTATACTATTGATTTTAACATTAAATAAATTTAATCCAAAAATATTTTAATAAAAAAAATTAGACTTTACTTTAATGTTTACAATAGCAAACGGAATCATTTTAAAAGGCCAAGATTTGGTTCCCGTCCGTGAAAACATTGTCGTTGAGGATGGAAGAATCATTGAAATATCAAAAGATGCCAATGAAGGTAAAATCATTGATGTAGGGGGTTCTGTAGTCTGTCCATCATTTATCAATGGGCATGTTCACATTGGGGATTCCATAATCAAAGATGAAGGATATGGCCTCACACTGTCCGAAATGGTGAAACCTCCAAATGGGGTTAAACATGTTGCCTTGTCAAAGGCAAGTGATGATGAACTCATTGGAGCCATGAAGGATTCAATGTGGGATATGGTATATTCAGGAACCACTCACTTTATCGATTACAGGGAAGGTGGAATTGAAGGAGTAAAGCTTTTGAGGGAAGCTTCAAAAGACATTCCGATAAAACCGATAATCCTGGGTCGTGATGATAGTTTTTACGGGGATGATCCTGATTTGGGTAAAGTTAAAACAGCTATTCGTAAACTCCTGAAAGTTGCCGACGGTATTGCGCCAAGCGGATTTGGTGAAATCACTTCAGAAGTTGCCGATCTTATTGTTGAGGAATGCAACCGCCAGGATAAAATTTCATCAATTCATGTTGGAGAATCAGAATCCAATCAAATCGAGTCTTTAAATACTTATGGAGTTTCTGAAATTGGAAAAGGCATTAAAAGTGATTTCAATCAACTGGTTCATCTTACAAACCCGAAATCCGATGATTTAACATCTGTTGCAAAATCCAATCAGAATGTTGTAGTTTGTCCAAGAGCAAATGCAACTTTAAACGTGGGAGTGGCTCCCTTAAACAGAATGCTTGACTTAGGTATCAGGCCATTGATTGGTACTGACAATGTGATGCTTAATTCCCCTAACATGTTAAGGGAACTTGAATTTACTCTTAAGCTAATGTCAGTATATTATAAGAATTATATCAATCCAGTTGATTTGTTAAAAATGGCAACAACCAACATATGTGCATTTAATATTAATAAAATAGTTCAAAAATCCGTAATTATGGAAAATAATTTTGCGGAATTTATTGTTTACAAATCTTTTTCTAAAAATCCTTACCTAAATTTATGTAATAGGGTGGAAACGAAAAATATATTATATATCATTAACAAAAAAGTTAGCATATAATATCATGGATATAAATCTATATATTATGGGAGATGTTAATGATGTATAAAAAAATATTGGTCCCTACAGATGGGTCAGAATTTGCAAAAAAAGCTCAACAACATGCTTTATTCTTAGCAAAGGCTTGTGGAGCTAAAATTATTGCTGTGAGTGTCACAGAAAATAATTTTGTTAACGGACTTCCATTAGATGATGAAGTATACCAGTTAAATCAAATCTTAAAAGAAAGGTCTGAAGAAAACCTTAAAGAATTTGATAAGATTAATCACGACAATCTGGAGATTGCTCATGTTGTTCGAGAAGGCTCACCTGCTAAGGTTATCTTAGAGGTTGCAAAAGAAGAAGCTGTTGATTTAATTATCATGGGTAGTTCTGGTAAATCTGGTTTCGATAGATTTATTATGGGTAGTGTAGCAGATAAGGTTGTAAACTCAGCTAAATGTGCAGTACTCGTAGTTCATTAAGTTTACCATTTTATTATTGTATTATTAGTAAGAAGGTGTTTTTTATGTTAGTTAAAAGAACAATGTCTAAAAATGTTGTAAGCGTTTCTGTTCCTGGAAACCGTGAAAAAGTTTTAGACTTAATGAGAAAAGAAAACAAAGCTGTTCTTCCTGTAGTTAAAGAAGATACTGATATTTTAGTAGGACTAGTAACTCGTTCTGATTTAATTAATAATCCTGATGAAGAACAAATTGCAATGTTAATGAGCAGAGATTTAATCACTGTTAATCCTGGTGATGATGTAGTGGATGCTGCTCGTGTAATGATGGAAAATGATGTTAGAAGAGTTCCTGTTGTAAATGATGATGGCGAATTAGTGGGAATTATCACTTCTTTTGATTTAGTGTCAAAAGCTTTAACAAAAATAGAAATTAACGATCCTGTTGAAGATTATATGATTACTACCGTTCCAACAACTTGGGAAAAAGCTCCTTTAAATGTTGCTTTTGAAACTATGAACCAATTCGGATTGAAATCTGTTTTAGCTTTAGATGATGAAGCAAAATTATCAGGAATTTTAACTGAAACCGATTTTATTTCAGAAATTGAAATTATCTCCGAAAGAAGCGAACACAGTTCAACTGTCGGTACTGAAGGAGATAAATGGTCTTGGGACAGTACTTCCGTATTGTACATTGAAAAAAATAGTTTAAAATTCGCTGATAAGGTTGTCAGTGATGTTGCTATTGGCAATGTTGAAGTGGCTAACTCAAAAACCAAAGTTTCAGATTGCGCTAAGAAAATGAAATCCTTAAACATCGAGCAAATTCCGGTCATTGGTGTTGAAGGAGACTTAGTTGGACTTGTAAGAGCCAGCGACTTAATCAAAGCATTAGTTGAATAATTGTGGTAAGATGGCAGTTACTCCAGTTTTGGTAATTAAAACAGATGATAGTGTTGTGGGTGTTCGTGCAAGATTATATGACGACTACTCCGAACACAACATTGTTTTGAATTCTGTCATTACTTATTGGTGGGCGAATAATATGCCCCCTGCAATTAAATTTTTGGAACTTTTTGATTCTGTAATTAAAAGAACAATTAATGAAGTCATTCCTCATAAAACTTTAGAGTTAAAATATGAGGTTAAGGCAAATCAGACCTTGGAAAAAGCGTCTGAAATTAGTATTAATCTAATCTCCGTAGTTGCTGATAATGTAGGTTTTAAGATTGAAGGCGAATCATTTTCATTAAGGGGACTTAGAAAAGTCGATGACGCTTTTGAAACTAGTGAATTTTCGACAGTCTTTGAACAGAGTATAGATACTCCTGATATTGTTCTAAAAAAATATAAGGAAATGCAAGATAAACATTGATTTCCTTCTTCTAATTTTGCTCGTGTTGATGCTTTCATTAACACGAATACTTAATTAATTAAACTCCTATTTTTTATAAAATTATCAATTTAATTAATTGTAAAATCAGTTAAATAAATAG
>OMSA01000093.1 GCA_900313645.1 uncultured Methanobrevibacter sp. | reverse complement strand
AAAATACACAATAACTCTAAAAGACAGCAAGAAAAAAGCAATCAAAAAGGTAAAAGTTACCTTAAAAGTCAAAGGCAAAACCTACAAGGCAAAAACCAACAAGAAAGGTAAAGCAACCTTTAAAATTAAAAAACTAACCAAAAAAGGTAAGTTTAAAGCTAAAATTACTTTTAAAGGAAACAAATACTATAAAAAGGCAACCAAGAAAGTTAAAATAACTATAAAATAAGTGAATCAAATTTCACTTATTTTTCTCTTTTTTTAATTCCGGTGATGAGAAGTATGCTGCAATTACCAAAAACACTAATGTGGCCATAAAACTTCAAATAAAAAAATAGAGATTCGATCTCTATTTTACTTTTTTCTTATTTTTCAACCAAATGTTAAAATCACTTTAAAGTAGATTATCCACCAATTTTAGATTAATCGCCCTAAATTCAACTCTTTGTCAATCTTGTGAATTTGATATTATGTCTCAACTTGTTTTTTGGCAAATATGAAATAATTGCCGTCTGAAAGGCGATTTTGATGACTGTCGAAATATTTAACATAACTGTTAAACATAATTATATTGTTTAACAAGAATGGAGGCAATGATATGGAATGCAAAAGGGGACTGATGTTCATTTGTTTACTGGTCTGTCTGTTCACAATGGCCAGTGTTGTGGCTGCTGACGTTAATGGAACGGCTGGGGCAAGCGAAGAGCAAAGTGAAATGATGACTGTTAAAGATAATGGAGATATTTTAACACATGGCAATCAGGAAATCCCACTGGAGGATGCTTCTTCAGGCAGTTTTGCCGAATTGGAAAGTGAAATAGATGGTATTGATGAAGGAGGGGTTTTGAATCTTTCAAGAGATTATCAATATGTAAACGGTGCAACCGATGGTGTGACAATTTCCAAATCAATCACAGTCAATGGAAATGGGCATGTTCTGGATGCTAAGGGACAGGCAAGAATATTCAACATCACATCCGATAATGTGACATTGAAAAACATCACTTTTGTTAACGGAGGCGGGGTAAACTATGGGGCCGCCCTATATTGCAGCCATAATAACTTGACCATCATGGATTCCACTTTCATTAACAATTCCGCCATGATTTCAGGCGGAGCGGCTTATGTGAAAGGGAATTCCTACAACAACAGAATAATTAACTGTACTTTTGAAAACAATACTGCAAAAACAAGTGGAGGGGCTTTTGAAGGCTTTTTGTCTGAAATTCTGTTTGACAATGTGACATTTGCAGGCAATAACGCATCTCAAGGGGCAGGCGTTACTATGCAGCATTCGATTTGCATTTTTAGAAATTGTGTTTTTGACAATAACGAGGCGAAAAAGTCCGCAGGAGCGCTGTATGCATACTATTCCCTAACCTCTCTTGACCATTGTGTAATAAAAAACAATAGAGTCAGGGGGAAATATCCATTTGGAGGGGCTATTGCCTATTTTGCCTTTGAAAGTAACATCACTGACACAATAATCAGGAACAATTCCATTGAGGGGGATTTCGGCTATGGAAGCTCAATCTACAATTATGGAAAACTGAACATCAGAAATTCCCAGATAACCGACAACGGACAGAAGACCAAAAACTACATTGAAGATACGGTCTTTACAAACAACGGCATCGTCAATTCATTCAACAACACCATTGGGAACAACACAATCGAATCTGAAAATGAAAGCGTTATATACACTCTGTTCTGGCCATTGGTCTATGACAAGATATTTGACGAAAATACCACAATTCCGAGTTCACTGGATTTGAGAACGGTCCCTAAAGAGAACGGAACCGATGAAGAGCAGTTCAAGCCAGTTCAAGATCAAGGCATTTCCGGTGGATGCTGGGCATTTTCTGCAACTTCAATCATGGAATACTACTTCAAAAGCCATCATGACCTGAAATATGAGTTTTCTGAAAACAACCTCATTAACATTATGGGGCCTTACGGAAAGGATGGATGGACTGTAAGCAAAGGAGGTGCAACTGCAAAGGCGGTTGCATATTGGGCCCGCTGGTCCGGACCGGTGAATGCAAGTGCCGACCCTTTCGACGACACATCAAAAATTTCACCCGACAATCTGACTGTGATGGGACACCTTCAGGACGTATTGTACATAACCTGCGGGGACATTACCCAGCTTAAGCTCGCTATTCTGGAATACGGGCCTGTCGTGATAGGCTACAAATACTTCGATCCTGAGGTGACATGCAGGGATGGGATTTATATGGAATCCGCTGACTCTCCAATCAATTTGCTTCCAAGGTATTCAACCCATCTGGTTTCAATTGTGGGATGGGATGACAATTATCCCGGATCAAATTTTGGAAAGGACATTCCAGATGGAGCTTTCTTAATAAGGAACAGCTTTGGAGAGGATTTCTTTGATAAGAAATTGTATGAGACAGTGTTTTTGGAAGGTGAGGGATATAACTGGATTTCCTATTATGACTTGACGCTTTCAACGGAATCCATGGCATATGCGATAGTCAATGTTGAAGGCACCAGCAACTATAACCGCAATTACCAGTACGACACCAAAGGAACTCTCATCAGCATGGGATATAACTCGGATACAGCATGGTTTGCAAATCAATTTACTGCTGCCGACAACAGTCCTCTGGCGGCATTCAGCCTATACACATTTGCCCCTGATTCCACATATGAGGCATGCATCTATGTTAATGATAGGCTCTCATATGCACAAAACGGTTCAATATCCAATCCCGGATACAGCACAATCAAATTGAACAGGCTGGTGGACTTGAATAAAGATGATATTTTCAGGATTGCAATCAGATTGACCTGTCCTGGATTCATATATCCGATTCCGCTTGAAACCGCTGACAGCTCATTCATTAACAAGACAACCGCTGATTTGAACCAGTCATTTGTAAGTCCCGACGGCATCAACTGGCATGACATCTCACAGGCCACCGATGCACTGTATATGGAATTGGGAAGTTTGTCCTATAGGAAGATGAACAATACAAATGTGTGCCTAAAGGCATTTACCGTAAAGCTTGATACGGAAATTGTCGCAGGTGCACTGACTTGTGTCTATAACGGCGGAAAATATCTGACAGCGACACTGAAAGATTCAAAAAATCGCCCTATATCAAATAAGAGGGTTTCAATTACATTGAATGGGCAGACAGGAACCTTGACCACCGATTCAAATGGACAGATAAGGCTGTCTACAAACAATTTGGATGTAAAAACATATGTTGCGACAATCTCATTTGATGGGGATAACAGCTATGCCAAATCCGCTGTGAATGTCAAGATCACGGTTAAAAAGGCAACTCCAAAACTAATTGCCAAGGCAAAGAAATTCAAAAAATCTGTCAAAACCAAAAGATATACTGTAATTTTGAAAACCAATCAGAATAAAGCCATGAATGGTGTTAAAGTCACTTTGAAAGTTAAGGGCAAAACCTACAAGGCAATCACTAACGCTAAAGGTAAGGCTACCTTCAAGATAAAAAACTTGAAGAAAAAAGGCAAATTTACAGCTAAAGTCAAGTTTTCAGGAAATGCATATTATAATGCAGTAACCAAGAATGTTAAAATCACAGTCAAGTAACTCGGCTTCTGGCCTTGTTACTGCCTTTTTTATTTTTCGCCTGCCAAATACCACCCAAATTCTCAAATGTAGGTCTCATATTTTACCATTCATTCGATTTAAAATTCGTTATATTGATTACTTCATTTAGTATTTTAATCCTCAGTTGGCGGCTAAGCAACTTATGCCAGTTCGTGTATGAGGAATTGTTATATACATATGATTGACACAATATTAATTATATTTCAAACAATATGGGTAGGATTTGATTATATGGAAAACAAAAATGTTATTATAATTTTGATTATAATAATTGTTATTCTTGTAGCTGCAATCGGATTTTTATTTTTTTATCAAACTGCTGCAAAAGAACCAACAAAAATTAAGGTTACAAGTGATAAAGAGCAATATGAGAGTGGAAAATTGTCAATTGAATTGACAGATTTGAATAAAACTCCATTATCAAAACAAATAGTCAATATCACAATCACCAACAAAAAGGGCAAGGTGGTTGTTGACGATGTTGTAAAAACCAATTCAAAGGGCAAGGCAAAACTCGATTTGAATTTAAAGAAAGGCAAGTACAAAGTCAATGTTAGTTATGGTGGAAATGAAAACTACACAGGAGACAATACAACACAGAAATTAACCATTAAAGAAAAGAAAGTTGTTGAAGCTACGGTTGAAAATGTAAACTCAAATGATAATTCAGCAGGTCAAGCAAGTGATAGCAAAATGCCTGAAGAAACAAGAAAAATATATGAGGCAAGGCAAAAAGCCGCAGATGATGGAATACCAATGGCTGAATACATACATTCTCCGGAATTAGTAGAAAAATACCAGGCAATGGTAGAGGATTAAATATGGATAGTTTGGTAAGTTAATATCATTTGATCTTAACCGGGTCGCCAAAAGCAGTTGTGGATGTGTTGGTGGAATGGGTGTTGAAGGATTGTGATATTTGGAGCATTATTTTGTTGATAGGGATGTTAAAATTAAATGTTGTATTTTAATTGATTGCATCGATTAGGTCTTCTATATAATTTTTACTATGGCCAGATAATTCATTTCTTAATATATACGATACTTTTTTTAATACCTTTGACTAAATATTAATAGGTAATTTAAAAATTATAGGTTTTATCATGACTATTACTCATAAGCATATTGATGAAATTTTTGAATATGATGGGAGCCAGATCAATCCCTCATGGGCGTTTCAGGAATTTGGCATTTACGGATCTTCAATCATAACATGGATAGGTCCGGTAAATATAACTCCTGACAATCTGAAGGACTTTGCCGACGTTGGCCTTGAAATCAAGTCAAATTATATGGCCAATTTCATTTGCGAGTTTTTCGACCAGCAGCCGCCG
>OMSA01000042.1 GCA_900313645.1 uncultured Methanobrevibacter sp. | reverse complement strand
CTAGTGCAAACACAGCATTGAATCTCTTAAGGGAAAATCATGAGGAATACCTTTCAGCTTTAAGAAGAAACACTCGAAGAATGAGAGAACTCTTGAGTGCAGGTGGGTTGAATGTGGTTGAAGGGGAAACACCTATTATTCCAATCATAATAGGCCCTGCAAAGCTTGCAGGCGAATTCGCCCAGAAATTGGAAGAAGAAGGAATACTTGTTTCTGCAATAAGACCCCCTTCAGTGCCTGATGGAGAAAGCAGACTAAGACTGACAATAATAGCTACCCACACCATCGAAGAGATAGAATACACTGCAGACATTGTTATAAGAATATGGAATGAATTAAAAACAGAAAAATAAGATCAGATAAATTATAGAACATAAACCTAAAACATGAATAAACTATAAAAATTCGCATTGTTCTTTTTTAAAAAAAAAATAGGAATAATGGCCTGCCGAGAGTAACCCACATTCTGTTTTATACAGCATTCATCTTAGCGGAGGCCGTTTCACCGATTCCTTTAATGTCCATCAGTCAAGCATCATTGTCATCCATCAAAGGCCGTGTCGTTTCTGCTCCAGAGTCATACTTCTCAGCATATGTCTTTCAACATTACAGTCTATATTGATGTGCGGAGTTTCCCTAGTTTAATTACCAGCAGCTGTCTTCGGCTTGCCATCATCTAATATTAATTTGATTTTCATAGTATAAATAATTAAAAAAGCACTCCTACAAAAACCAATAATAAAAAAGCAACTCCTAGAAAAATAAAATAATAAAAAATCAACTGCGGAAAACAAAATAATAAAAAAGAAATAAAAAGAGGAGAATAATTTAGGAGCGAGAGAAATTATAATAATATGTAGTTAAGAGATTAGTGAGAATATGGATAATTTCGTATATTGCATATTATGAAAATTAACTACAAATTATTATAATTAAACAAATGGACAATGAATAAATCGATTTACTCAATTCATGATATTTATTTTGGTTTTGGTTTCTAACTTTTAAGAGATGGGTTAAATAAATATCATATACTTAAGAATTATAGTAATAACTATATAAATATTAGTATTACTAATTAAAAATTTTCATAAATAAAGTAATACTTTTGCAATAAATGAAATTTATCAAGACGCAAAAAATCAGTAAAGTCAATAATAAAGAAAAAATAACCTATTAAATTAAAAATTAAAAGATTTATGACCACCAGATAAAAAAACAAAAACAAGAAAACAAAAAATTAAAAAAATAATAAATTAATAAAATAATAATAAAAAGTAATACAAAAAATGATGAAATTAAATCATCCCTCAACCATGATGAGCTTGCCCGTGTCAGAATCCCGATACACCTTTCCCATCTCGGTATATCCCTTACCAGAGCTATTGCTTACATCGGGAGTTTCATTTAATTCCTGACCTTGGTCCAATTCAGTGACCTGCTGCATATCCTGCATCATTTTCTGCCTTTGCTCTTGAGTTAAATCGTCATTGAAAACTATGCTTTGCATATTCCATGAGATTACCAGGAACACAAGCAAACCTACAGCAATAACCAGCATTGCATCAACAAGATTTGCTGCACCCGCCATCGGATCTTCTTCTTCCCCTTTATTCAAGCGTTTGCCAGACTTATGTCGTGCCAAATTCATCAACCCTTTAAAAAATATTACTCATTCAGCCTATCCAATACCGCTTTAGATAAAGCATCCAAATTAGACAGGTACTGTTCATACCAACGTCTCCTAATTTTAGACACAACATAAGCGACTGCTCCAGCACCAATACCAACAACTGTAGTATCAAAAGCTACAATAATCGCATTAGATAAAGTTGTAACATCCCCACTGCCTAATGCAGCAAGCCCTGGACCCATAGGGATCAAAGTACCCATCAAACCTAAAGTAGGTCCGATTTTTGTAACTATGTCTGTTGCTTGAAGTTTTTTCTCAATTATATCCTCTTCATTTTCAATTAATTTCTCTGCTAAAGCCTCTCTTGAATCCTTTTTCAATTCACTGGACCTTGCAATATTCACTAAAACCCTTTTTTGATTTTTAGGAATCTGTGCATTTTTAACAATTGTCTCTATTTCACTAATATCCTTAGTGCGAGAAATTGAAAATATCAAATCCTTGATCAATCTAACAGGGACTTTCTTACGAGAACTATACTCTGATATAAGGCTCCCTACAGTAATTACAGCATACAATGCAAATAATAATAAGAATACTATTACAGGTATCTGTAAACTTTGAGAAACAACATTCAATGCTGAAGTTAATAAATCACTACCTGGAATTACTGTTACCATCTACAATCACCAAATAAAATTAAATTAATGAAACAAACTTTAAATTAAAATCACTACTCATAAAAAAATGAGTTAACTTAAAATATTCCTCTTTCTTGAAAATACCACGCCAATAGCTATTAAAATGATTAGCGCCAAAATAGAACCCATCAGACTATCCATTGAAACTATGCTTATTGAACCCATTGACTTGTTCATTATTGCCGCAATGTTTGGAATGACCAATGCAGACAATAGGAAATAAATCCCCAGGAAAAACATGAAGTTTCCTAAAACGATTGGATAAGGCTTATCCACATATCTGACAAATATATTGGAAGCAAAGTAAGTAACTACAATTGTCAAGACCAATGCCAATGCAACATATTTGCTTAAATCCACAGCCCCCAAACCAACAGTTGGAGCAACCAATAATATACTTACAACAATTGATCCGAAACAGCAAGGACAAGGAGCTATGACCGCTGCACAGGTAGCGGCGGTGGTATTCTTCTCAAAGACTTTCCATTCCCTTATGGTGAAGATGCCTGCTAAAATCATAATTACAGCCATGATAATAAAGAAAAGGGAATTATAAGTGTAAATCAAATCAGTAATCTCATTTGCATAGTGGGATGAAATTTCAGCAAGTATCAATACTCCTGCGCCATATCCTACACAAACGGTAGCCAAATACTTTTTTGACAGATTGGCCAGGCCAACGGCAAGCCCTAATTTAATGCCAAAAACAAGCACTGCAGCTAAAATTC
Source organism: uncultured Methanobrevibacter sp. (assembly GCA_900313645.1). Classification (GTDB taxonomy): domain Archaea; phylum Methanobacteriota; class Methanobacteria; order Methanobacteriales; family Methanobacteriaceae; genus Methanocatella. Next base: position 7,445 of record OMSA01000042.1, on the reverse strand, counting down.
CAAATTGCCACAACATACTAATTGTATCCATAAATCTCACCACAAAACATATAATTATCAATCTAATCTATTTATAAAATATTTTTAAATGCTCATTAATCGATTAATTCATTATTTTAAGAAAAATAATCATTATTTCACTTATGCCCATTATAAGCAAAATAATCATTATTTCTCTTGTCTTAAAACCCATGAAAAAAAATAAAAAAAATAAAATAAAAAAAAAATTTTATTTTATTAGACAATTAAAACTAAAAGACCATGGAAGTGATTAAAGATCATTTGTATTCAAAATCATCATCCATATCATCATAATAGTCATCATCATCTTTGTTTCTGAAATAACCAAATCCAATCAATATTACCAAGCATATCACACTAACAATAATTGCTATAGGCATGCTGACATCTTTTGGCGCTACAGGAGTGCTTGAATGTTGTGTGACCTCAATAGCTCTGCCTTCACCATTAGCGTCTGGAGTTCCTGCATTTGAATCACTGCTTGAATCTGCTTTTCCTTCATAATCCATGCCAACACCAGCTCCAGAACTGGAACCTGGAACATTTGTGTTTCCTCTAGCACTTTGAGCTTCAGCATTGGAACTGCTGTTTGTCTGAATGGTTTCAGTATTGTTGGACTCTTTAGTGCTATTGGTTGTTTGACTATCAATATTTGAGGAATTTGAAGGCAAGTCAGTTGCATTCATCAGGAATTTAGGATTTAATGTTGCATTGTATAATGTAGGCAGTAATTTAGCAAGCAAATCAGCATTAACATACTTAATCGCCCATTCCATCATAGCCACATTTCCACAGCTGCAATCACAACATGCCACTCCATTTGCAACAGTTGCTTGAGCCCAGGTATTTGCTATATCCCTAACGGTTGCTTCATCTGCATTCCAATAACCTGAATAAGCAGCGTTCAGCATTGTTCCACTCATTGATATCAATGAATATGCATTGTTTCCAGATTGCAGCCATTCCTTGACACCTAAGCCATATTTATCCTGATAATATGTGTTATAGACATCACCCCAAACTGTTTGAGAAACTGAAGAAGGTCTTGTCACTTGCCATCCCCATAAATTGGAAATGAATTTATTTGACATATATCGTGAACCGCTGTAGCCTTCTTTCATCATTCCATCAATCCAATTAGGGTTTAGATATCTGGCATTAAGTTCATTATAGAAAACCTGTTCAAATGAAGCCACATATGCATTATCCTTATTTGCATACATCAATACATTCATTGTAGGTGTCTTATTGGATAGATATTCCACAGTCATGGAGAGGCCTCCCCAGTAATCGAAGAAGTCATCATTATCCAATACACCGTACTGATTGGTATTACGGCTGACGACAATATGGTCAGTGTCGGACAATGCTCTCATGAATACTATAGGGTTTGTATCTCCCCAATAATATTTGGAATACATGTTTCCCATTCTTCCAATGTAGAACTCAGACAATTCATCAGTGCTGTTCCAAGTCCATGACATGGAAGCCAATTTGGATATTCCGGCACCATAATCCCCATTTGGAGGTGCAAATATTCTGGTAATTGCATATTCTCCGGCAGTGGTGGAATTATATCCTAAACTCAAGTAGTATATGCAATCCTCGAGCCAATGCTTAGCAACATAATTATCATCCAGTGATTCATTGGAAAGCCCTTTGAAACTGATGCTTCTCATAATGGACCTGATGGATTCATTAATCTGAGGCCCATATTCACTATTCATAAGGGTTTGATTCTTTATAATGGTATTATATGAACGTGCTAAAGCCAATCTGAATGCATTATCTATCAGGCGAGCCTGGGAACTGTATAAGTCTCTAAATAAACCGCTTGTAATAACGGTTACATCTATTCTTTTTTTAGCCCAGCCTTCCGGACGGGTTAAATCCTCCAATGCAATGACACTTGGAATATCCTCTACCTTCTTACCTGTTGGAATTCCTTCCTCATCATATCCTGCACTGGAAGAATCATGCCAAACCGGTTTCATACCTAATAAATAAAGAACGGTAGAAACTAGAGCACCGTCATCTCTTGCAGTCTCAACACACCAGATACCCATGATTATCTTTTCGGTTGTGTCATTCAAATCCGCTAAAGTCAATAAGGTAAGTGTTTTAGCATAATTCCAAGCATCTTGAGTTGGAAGTTCAGAAGATTGGTCCTGGAACATGTTAGATCCTGTCGGAAGAACTTGAGGCACGGTTACGCTTTCCCCACCAATATTAACATGAACATACCTTCCATTCAATGCAGAAACCATGGATGCCAATTCATCATCAACACATTCATTATACAAATCAATGTAGCCTTTAGCAATGTTCAATGACTCTAAAAACTCAGGTTTGTCAATATCCAATGTGGCAGCCACTGTATCGACATCCCAATAAATCAGGGCTTTGCAGATGTCTACAGACTTGTTCAAGATAAACTCCCTTTTTAGAGGAGATAAATTTGAATAATTGCTGCCATAATAATGTTGGGCCAATTGATTCAAGAGATTGGTCTTTACCCCGTTGAATTCGAAATCATGTGAAGCAATAATTGAAACAGTGTTTGCCAAATCATCATCTGTCCATTTTTGACCGATTGCATGAAGTCCCAATGGATATAATGTATTCTGGGTATCCTTTAAGAATGCAGTTAATTTAGAACTTAAAACACCCATATCTGAATCGTTTATTTCCTTTTCGCTCATGCATAAAGTGAGATGATAATTATTGTCAATGATTAATTTTTTAATCTCCTTAGATAGGTTCGCATCTAAATTAGCATCAAAATTATCACTATTCCTATTATTATCATATCTCTCCAATAAGTTAGCCAATTCTGTCAAGTTTCCATATAAATGGGTGAAAGACTTTGGAGAATCAAGATGTGAAATCAATACTGCAAATCCTCTTCTTTTGGCTTGAATAGCTTCACCTAAACCATCAGTGATATAGAAATATACTTGAGGGACCTTCCCTACAACAATAGATCCGTAATCATTATAGGATAAAAGGACCTCTTTTCCAGGAAGCCATTCGTGAGTTGCGTGCCTGCCAACGAAAACCATTGCATTGGAATGTCTGGTTTGCATATAATAGAAAGCAGCCAGATATTGGTGTGTTGGAGCAACAGCGGTACAGTGATAAAGGTTTTCAATATCCGCTTCCCAACCACGTTGAGGTTCTGGACCAATGAATACATTTCCAAAGGTTAATCCAGGTATTACAAAGTAATCGATGCCATCACGATTGACAAGCATGATATTTCCTGGAGCTTCACCCCAACCGTTCAATCCGGATATGTTCAAGCTTTTAAACTCTGCATAATACTCTAAAAACTCATCATAATAACTGGAAGAGGAAGTGTTACCATACATCTTCAATGCATTTACAATCTTGTCAAGTACTTGTGTTGCAGCAAAAGACTGATTTTCAGGAAGCAATGCCTTGATTTGACCATACCAGTCATCCAACATGGAATTGACTTCAAGAGTATAGTTAATCAGAACTGCCTTTTTGACCATCTGGCCGATATAGGCAACCGGACCTTCGGAAACCTGCAGTTTTACAATATCATCTAAAGAGTTGAACCATACCAGGTATTCATCTGCAGGAAGAAGAGCAACACCTGATCTGTTTGCCAATTTTTCAAGCTCTCCAGGAGCCCAATTGGCAACATTTATACCACAGGCAAGCATCATATCTTCAAGTTCAGAAACATTGTTTGGCAAATCAGTTATGTTATATCCTTCATCCCTTAATGTATAAAGCATATTGTAAACGCTGGTTATGGCATCCAAATAACTTGCACCGATATTCTGTTTTCCAGGAGGGTAGTTGTAATATACAATGGAAATCATCTTATCGATATTTGGAGTATATTGCAGGTCTACCCAGCTGTCTACCCTATCCGTCAACAGATCAATGTTTTCCATTACCGGCACAAAGGTATTGATGTTTGCTCCAGTTTTTTCAGATATATACGAATCCACACCTCCAGTGAATGTCGCATCAAAAATTCCTTGAGACTCAGCTATTGTCACATGCCACCATTTATCGCTTTTGGTGGTGCTTAAACCTACAGGGCTAAGTTCCCATTGCTCATTGGTCATATATTCTGAGTGAACAGCCCTGAATACAGGCACATCTGCGTCTTCAAAGAAATGGGTCGCATTGGTGAAGTTCTCTCCCCCGACACCATATGCCACCATTGAAACAATTGCATCAACATAAATGTCAAACTTATCATAGTCCTCTAGAAATCCGCTGACATTTGAACCTGCACTGGTCCAATACTTGACCATGATATTCAACTGTTCAGCATTTCCTGCAGGGCAATAGATAGGGATTACATTGTACCCTTTGGATTCCAAAGACTCGGTAATCGCATCAACCAAATCCAATTGCTGGGATTGGATATACATTGTACTTTCGAGAATGCCAATTGTGCGAGTATTGGATTCGTTAAAGAAGGTTTCAATATATTCATCTAGGGAATACCACCTGTCCCTAAAAATCCCGGATGCCTGAACTCCTGTAAAATCAGGGGCATCATATTGACAGTCTTTTCCTAAAAGGTTCAGAATGTACAGCAATTCATTTTTCAGATTGCTTTTGTCATTAATGTCCTTATACATTACCAAATTATTGAATACCTCGCCAAAAGAGCTTCCATGATTTTCTATATAATCGGAAACCTCAGCAAAATTGGATCCTCTTTTGGTGTTTTGGTAGTATTCCACCAATTCATCATTGGAAAAACTTGAGAATATCTTTTCATGATTTATGGTACAGTTCCTTATCAGATTCAATGAAGTTGAACCTGAATTGACATTTCCAGTAGGGGCTTCCAATAACAGGAATATTTTCTTATCTGAAAGGGAAGGATCCTTTCCTAAGATGCTGGTTATTACAGCATCGACATTTGAACTGATCCACTGCCCGATAAATGCATCACAGGACACTAATAGATCATAGATTTCCTCTTCAGACATTGTATTAATCTGATTTCCGCTTCTGATGTTTATTTTAACATTTGAAAAATTTGGATCATCCAATATTTCACAAGCAACAGCGTCAAAAAGGTTATTTCCTGAAGTGTCACTTATGATGAATATATTGAAAGCATCTGAATCAGATTCCCCCATAACATCATTTACAGATTCAGGATCCATTGAACCTAATACAATATCTCTGTCGGATTCCAAATCAAATGGGTTTGAACCATCATTACTTAATTCATCATCACTAGATAATCGATTATCTACATTTTCAGAAACTAAATATGGATTGTTTTCAGAAATATCCTCATTATTTCTATCTAGATTCCCACTATCATTCTCATAATAACTAGAATCAACGGAATCATTAATAGACTCCTCACAAATTGCATCATCAATATCCTGATATGAACTGTCAATGCTTAAATCATAATTAGCATCTAATGGATTAAGATCATTGCCAGCTGAAACAGCTTGAGGAACAATTAGAATCAGCAATAGAAATACTAAAAATATTTTTTTATTAAATTTCATATAAAGTCTCCAAACATGAATAAGAAAAACTATTTAAAATTAATATTTGACTAAACAATTATTAATTTCAATAATTCTTATACAATATTTAAATATATGATATATAATTAATAAATATTTGTAATTAAGTATTACTTTATTGGATAAAGAGCATGGAAAAGTAATAACTTTTAGAAAAAGTAATAAAAAACCATCAAAATTAGATAAAAAAGTAATAAAAAAGCTTTGAAAATAATTGAAAAACAGATAAAAGCCAAAAGATAAAAAAATCTTTAAAAATTAAAAAGCAGATAATGGCTAAAAGATGAAAAATCTTTAAAAATTAAACAATACTGAATTCCTAAATTAAAAAAAATAAAAAAAGCAGGAATAGATTAAATAGTTTAAAACTATCTAACTATCCTTTTTAAATTTCTATTTAATTACAACTTTTCCTTTTTTAGTGATTTTCTTAAAGGTGTTGTCTCCTGCGAATTTTACGGTAACCTTGTAAGTTTTCTTTTTAGATAACTTGACTTTTATTTTTGCAATACCCTTAGCATTGGTTTTTGCAGTGTATTTCTTACCGTTTACAGTGAAGACAAGTTTTTTACCTTTAATCGCTTTCTTGTTTGTAGCCTTAAGGGTAGCATACAAGTATTTGGTTTTCTTACTTGCCTTGTATGTTTTCTTGGTTACAGTCAATTTGACTTTTTGTGGATTGACTTTAACTTTTGCTACGGCAAAGCTTCCGTTGTATTTATCATCACCGAGGAATGAAACAACAACAGGATAAGTTCCTTTTTTGCTGAGTGCAATCTTTACAGTTGCAACACCGTTAGCATTGGTAGTGCATTTATAGATCTTGCCATCTAAGGAAATCATCACTTGCTTATTTGCTAAAACATTGCCATTACTGTCTTTTAAGGTGATTGCGAAGTTTTTACCAGCATTCTTACCATTAATTTTTGTATTGACAGTTGTGGTTGTCATAGCTTTGGCAACAATAGTTGTAGCAACTTTAACAGAGCTTGTTCCATTGGTATTGATGGATCCGCCTTGTGGAATGTTGATGCCTGATCCGTCATTCAAACCTGCAATTTCAAAGTCAAAGGTTTTTGCACCATCCACCACGTTATTGTCCTTGATGTCAATTGGGTTGGAAGGAGCAAGGACTCCTCTTTCTGATTCAAGCTCGAATAATGTGATTGAGCTTGCAACAACTTTGTCGTTTGCTTTAGTTACAGTGTTGTTTGCAATTGAAATAGCAGGGTTATTGATGGACAAGTCATCGGTTCCGTTTGTTGCAGTTGCCTTTATGAGCACGTCACCATTGTTTGCAACAAAGTTCAATCCGCTGATGCTCACATTGTTTACATCTGAAGCGATGTTGAAAACAGGTTTTCCATCACCAGCAGTGATAATAAATGCATTGTCACCTACAATGCTGATGTCTTTAGTAATGTTAATGTCGGAAACATCTGCAAATACCTTTAAGCTTCTGAAGATCGCTTGCTTTTGGAGTTGCAGATTCAACAACGATGAATTGTTGCAATGCTAAAATGGTTGAACCGGTAGCGACGAAAGAAACAGTGTTGGATTCGCTAGGAGCAGTTCCTAAATCAACAATATATTGGCCTACGGAATTGCTGCTTCCAGACCATACATTGTCATAGCTTGCATCATTTACAATAAGGTTGCCTTCACCAGCTTGAGCGCTTGCAGCAAATACATACAAACTGGAAGAGATTGCATTTTCAATGGAATCAATGCCTAAAACATTATTGCTTGCAACGACTCTGCCTAAGAAATTATTAGCATTGGACAACAAGTCAGCGCCATTGTACATGTAAATGGTTTTAACTGTTTCAGATTGAGGAACATTGTAAAGTGCAACTAAAGTGCTTGGATAAACAG
>OMSA01000167.1 GCA_900313645.1 uncultured Methanobrevibacter sp. | reverse complement strand
AAAATAATTATTTTCAATATATTTTAAAATATATTTAATAATTTGTTTTACAAGTCATATGATGTTGTTTTATGAAAATAAGATAATTAAAGCGCTTTTATCTTTCATGGGATGATTGAATATGGCTAAAAGTATATATTCGAATATTAATTTGTAAAATGTACGAGGATTTTTTATGGAAAATAAAACTATATTAAAATCTGTGGTTATCATAGCAATATTGTTTGTTTTGGTTTTTGGTCTTAGAGCTCAAGCCGCTGATATTGGTGGAGTTCCAAATGAAATTAAAGCAAATTATATGGATGCTGATGGTCTTCCTTATTTCAGTGAAATGGACTCATACTTTAACTTAAGGATGACTCAAGATTATATGGATCATGGATATTTTGGTGATACTTTAGTAAATGGTTCTGGTTGGGATATGCATTCCTACTATCCATCAGGAAGGGACGTTGGGTCCTATCAGCCGATGATTGCATATGTCACATCATTCTTATATGGAATAGTGAACATGTTCCATGACATGTCCCTTAAGGAAGTTGCATTCTGGACTGGTGCATTAATTTCATCATTTGCAGTAATTCCTGTTTACATATTCACAAGAAGAATCACTAATGATTATGGGGCAATTGCTGCTACATTGATTGTAGCTTTAGGTCCTAACTATATTTCACACACATTTGCAGGATTTTTCGATACAGATATGTTTAACGTAACCTTGCCTTTATTCTTTATACTCTTCTTTGTTGAAGCGGTTAAAAGCGATAAATTGGTTCATAGGATAATATTCGCAATTTTATCTGTTATCACTATTGGTATTTATTCCCTTTCATGGACTGGATATATGTTTTATCCTGCAGTAATGATAATTGTGATGATAGTGTTCTTCATATTATGTTTCTATCTGGACATTGAAGTATTGGAACCATTTAAAAATTATAGTAATAAGCTAAACTGGTTGATTAATCAAAAAGAACTGTTTCCAGTAGCTTTAATTGTTGTTTTAGGCGCTATCAGCTTATTGTTCACTGTTGGAATAGGTGGTATATTAGATGCTATCAACGGTCTTACTGGCGGTTTCTCACTTTTATCTGCATCACGTGATGTATGGCCTAACGTATTTGTTTCTGTTGCAGAGATGCAAAAGCCAAATATTTTAGCTGGTGGTCTTCCTGGAGCATTTTTAGCTAACACCAATGGTGTTATAAACGGGGTTGGTGGAATAGTTGCTTTCTTTGGTGTTTTATTGGTCTTATTCACATTTGTTCAAAGATTGCTTAGATTAAGGTCTGTAAAAATTAAAGGAGACTCATCAAAACCTCATAAATCTAAACGAAAAGCTACTTCTATCAGAAAAGAGCAAGAAAGGTTCAGAATTTCCCTTAAAGACATTGGCTCTTTCGGTTCAACTGATGAAATCAATAAAAGTAAACGTTTAAATGTGCTTTACTTAAGCTTATTCATTGTATGGATTCTTGCATCTGCAGCAGCAGTAACTCAAGGTACAAGATTTATTCAGATTTTAGTAGTTCCTATGGGTATCTGTGCAGGTATTTTTGTAGGATATGCAGTGGACTATGTCAAGGCTAACATTGATGATGATAGAACATTATTCTTGATAGCTATTGTCTGTTCATTCTTGATTGCATTCCCAATTACTCAAATTTATTATGGTCTTGATAATGCCTTAATGATAGGTTCAATTATATTTGTTGCTCTTGTAGTTATTTCCGGAGTATTCATATATCTTAGAAAATCTATCAGGGATTCAGATGTATCCCTTAAAAAGGCACTTGTTGTTGTATTGATCACTTTAGCTTTAGTGTCTCCAACTGTTTGTGGGGCTTATCAAACCACTGCAGCTACTGCTCCAGGGTCAAGTGACCCTATGTGGAATGCTATGGATTATGTTAAGGAAAACACTACTAATGATACAGTTATCATTTCCTGGTGGGACTACGGTTACCTATTCCAAATTGCATCTGACCATCCAACTTCTTTCGATGGGGGTTCTCAGTCAGGAGACCGTGCATACTGGGTAGGTAAAGCATTGACTACTTCAGATTTAGCCCAATCTAAAGGAATCTTGCAGATGTTGGGAACTACTGGTAGTAATGCTTCTGATTTATTATGCAATTACACAGGAAGCAATGTAACTGC
>OMSA01000065.1 GCA_900313645.1 uncultured Methanobrevibacter sp. | reverse complement strand
ACTTCGTTAATTGCATTTTTTTAAAAAATATAATTAAAATAGTTAAGTTTATATACTATAAGGTACAACTTATTATTGTAAAAGAGTATAATCTTTTAAAAAATGCATTGACTTAGAAATCCTATTTCTAAAAAAACCACGCCATTGTATTTTTAAGTGATAAAAAATAGTGAGGTAATGATATGAATTCAAATATTAATTGGAGCGAAAAAGTAAAAAATCTTGATGAAAACATCAGGAAAGAAATTGGTATTGAAAACGAAGTTGAAGCTAAACACATCCTAATCAAAGTTCAGACCAAATCACCTGAAACAATCGAACCTGCATTCATTGTTGGTGAGGACGATTTGTTCCTTGATTTGTTTGTACTTTCTCCTCAAGGGCATGGAATTACATCCACCGCTGTTTTGAAAGATAACATTCAAAGTATTGGTGTAATCGGAGGAGTCTCTACTGAAAAAGTAGATCCTGGCGAAATTGAGGAAACTCCGCTTCTTGATGATGTGGATGTTTTATACCAATAATTAGTTTTTGGCTCACCACCAAAAACTAATGCTCATTCAACCACCATTGTATAACAATTGAACTACAGATTTAAAGCGCTAAAAGATAATAAATCAGTTAAGGGATAAAAATGCAAAAAGTAAAGCTGGATGATATTGCTGAAATATTTTCTGGTCTGTCATATAGGCGATATTTAGATGATAATGGAGAAAACTTCAAGGTCATAGTTCAAAGGTCAATCAAAAAGGACGGAGAGCTGTCAGACTTTGAAGAATTATCACTAAAGGGCAATATCAAGGAAAGGTATTTTTCAAAAGAAAATGACGTATTGATGAAAATGACCTATCCGTATGATGTTGTTTGCGTCAAAGAGGAAAACTTAATCATCAGCGATAGAATTGCAATTATAAGGCTTAAAAAAGGCAATCATCCCGATTTTATTGCACATCTTTTAACAAATTCCCATATCAAAAAGCAGTTGCATGAACTTAGCGGAAGTGAAAAAATGCCGCACACATCACTTAAAGAGATTAAGCAACTGGAATTGGTCATTCCTGATTTTGAAGTGCAGGTAAAGTATGGGGAGCTTCTAAACACCTTAAACGATAAGATTTTTGAAGACTTACGCCAGGTCGAATATGACAGGCGCCTTAAGGATGCGATACTGAATGACTTATGGGGGAAATATGATGAGATTTAATTCAAAATCAATCAATTACACAATCTTAACCCAACTCATGTCAAGACTAAGACAGCTTAATTTGCCTTCAGAAACCAACTACATCATCCTTTACACATTTTTTTACAAGTACTGTTCTGATAATTTAAAAGACCACATGCTGATGGTTTTGAATGATGAAGAATTAACTTTTGATGAAGCTTATAAGGACGGTTACCGTCAGGAAATGTTAAAACTTGACTGTTTAAAACTCTTCGGTTATTATATTGACAGTCCTGATGCATTTATTGATGAGGTCATCAACAATAGGAATTTAAGTGAAGCGGAATTCCTACCCTATTTCTTATCCAGATTCCCAAAAAGCATCATTTTCAATGAGGAATATCACAACAAGAAGCATTTCAATTATTTCTTTGACACAATCAGTGATATTGTTCAGGTAAGCAAATATGCCTTTGAAAGGGAAGATCACAGTGCAATAAAAGAAATAATAATGCTGATTTCACAGATGGATATTTTTGATAATGCTTTTTCATACAGCAATGTTTTTGAGGTAATCTCCTCATCAAGGATAATGAATCTGGACTCAAATCCAAGCTATATCATCCAGATACTGGCATCCCTTATCTTTGCTGAGAAAAAATCATTAACAAACGCATATGACCCATTTATGAAAAATGGAAATTCATTGATGGAGCTTTTTAACTATTACGGCTTTGATTTGAAGAATGTCTACGGTAAGGAAATCGACACGTTATGCTGCTGCTGTGCCATTGTGAAGTTTTTTATAAATAACATCAGTTTTGGTAATGTATTTTTAAAGCAGGAAGACGCAGTCAAATCCATTGACCTCAACGGAGCATCTTTCGATGCGATATTGTCCCATGTTCCGATTGCAATTAAAAATTATCATACAAGTAATAAGACACAAAGCAGGGAGATGGCCAAAAGAAACAAGCGCAGTGAACTTGAAGAGATTCTGCTTAAAAACTTCGATATGGACAGCGATTCATTCACTCAGGACATTGCCCTAAACAATGCTTTGGAAAATCTTGTCGAAAAAATGGACTTTGAAAAAGATTCCAATATGGATTTCATCGGAGAATATGAATCTCTTAAGGATAGTGAATTTCTATTTCTCATCAACCTTATCGATTCGCTAAAGGATGATGGGATAATGGCAATAAGCATTTCACAAAACTTCCTTTTTAAGAATTCTCTTGAAACCCTTAGAAAATACCTGACTTATGAGCACAACTACATTGATGCGGTAATCAATATCCCTCATGAAATAGACCGCCATAAACGGCCTGAAGTTGTTATCGTGTTTAGGAAAAATAAGGCTAATAGAGATATTCTCTTCATTGACATGTCCAACGACTATGAAACCCGAAAAAGCAGTTTGATTTTCCCAGGTCTTTTTAGAAAGAATCTGATTCTGGACAACAAAACCATAAACAAGATGATGGACGTATTCTCAAACAAATTGACCATTTCCAAATATTCCCGGCTGATTTCCATTGAGGAGATTATTCAAAATAGGTTTAATCTGTCAGTTTCCAGGTATGTCGATACATTCGAGGGCGAATTTGTGGAATTGTCAGAGCTGGTGGATGAAAAAGAGGATATTGACGCAAATATCAAAATGTTAAATAAAAAAATAGAAAAAATGATGAATGAATTAGATGTCCGTTTTTAGCTGGGCATCTCCTTGAAGTTCATCCTCAATTATTTCATCTAATTTTTTAAAGTATGAAAAATGAATAATCTGATTTTTATATAGATATAGTGATCCAAGCCCGTCCTGATTTTCAAATTCAAATGCATCTTCAAGGCCTTTGGTTTCTCTTTTCTCAAAACTTGAATTCAGCGCATTGTTGATTATTTCCCGGGCATGGTCAACGTTAACAGTGAATGTCTGATTATTCAGTTTTGAATCAATCAGGTAACTTCTTAGGATTTTTTCGTGAAACTCTTTATAGATTGCTGAGTTTAAAAAGAGTTCAAAACCTTTAATCTCACCATCAACAATGATTAAAACACCATTTTGCCCATCCACAACTTTAAACTCACTGACAATTTTGTTATGATCCTTTCTAAGGTTTATATAACTTTCTTCCATTGCGCTGGTTGGTGAACAAAAGGCATTGTCATGTTCTAGTGCATCAATTGAAGACCAGATTTCTCCCTGGTATGAATCAGATTTTCGTGACGCGTATGCTTTAGCTCTTCTTGTGTTGTAGTTTGCAATATATTGTGACTGCTTAAATTCGCTTTTATAACCCCATCTGCCTCTTTCAGAACAGCTTACATGAATTTTCATGCTTGTTTGTGCATCAATCAACATGGTTGCATTAACAATACGGTTCTGGTCTCCTCCGACAACTTCATCGCCGTCAATGAGAATCAGCGGGGTGACAGCGCGATTTTTGACAACTAGTGTGTTAACTACTGAATGGTCACATTCGCTTACTTTAACAAGGCCTAACTGAAGTCCCTTTTTGAGTGTCAGTAAATCAATATATGACGGTTCTGTTTTTAATGGTATTATCGCCATATTGTCATGGACTTGAGGTGTTAGAAGTTCAATGTTTGGATTGATTTCAATATCTTGTCCGATGCTTATCATATTATCATCTGATACTATTCGCTTGCTGAATTTTCACTTAAATAATGAACGTCACTTTCAGGATTTTCAATCTCTTCAATATATTCGTCTGAAGTTAATATTTTAGCTATTGCAATATGATCTGTTATGAATTTAATTTTTGCAAAGTATTCATCTTCAATTTTATCATATACTCTTCCGGAACTCATGCAGCCTTTCACAACGGTGTTTGTGCTATTTGCAACATAGCCTATCTTACCGAAATATCTCATTTCACATGCAATCGCTTCGGTGTCATATTTGTTGTCAGGTTCTTTGACCAATTTGATAATGCCGTTTATTGCAAGTGGTCTGCTTCCATGTAATTTGTTTAATGCTAAAACTGTAATGTACATATTATCACTTCTTGTGTATATATTGTGTGTTTATATATTTAAATTATGATGTCGGATATTCATTAGGTTGGTGGTGTTTTGTAAAAAAATAAGAAGTTATTAGTAGATTATAATCTACTAACTTTAATTAAAGATTCTACAGGAACGTTTTCAATTTCGGAAAGTCCTGCTTTATCAATCAAAACGGTTACGCAAATTACTTCTCCACCAAGGTCATTGATGGTGTGAATAGCTTCTTTTGCGGTTTTTCCACTGGTGATGACGTCATCTACAATAACGACTTTTTTGCCTTCGACGGTTCCGAAATTGGTACTGATTGTTCCTTCATCATCAGTTTCGTCGTTGTCTTTTCTGTGTTTGTGAGGGTGGAAAATAGCAAGAGAGGTGTCTTCTCCGGTCACATCCTCAATAAAGTCAGCCATCATTGTTGCAAATGGAATTCCGCTAACTGCAACTCCACACACAACATTTGCATCACCATGTGATAATGCCATATCGCTTAATGCGCCTGAAACATAGTTTAGGCGTGTAGAGTTTCCTCCGATACTTTTCCAATTAATTGCAAAATCAACTGGAGCTTCTGTTTTTGTTTCAGTAGGTTTCTGGAGGGTTAACCATCTTGCGGTGTCCATACTTACATTAAGTTCATCAGCTATTTCACCAGTTGTAAATCCGTGTTGTCTTAACTCTTGAGCTTTTTGAATTAATTTTTGTTTCACATTATCACCTATTCAAGTTCTTCAAAACTAATTGGTTTATGTTCCTTGGAGGATCTATTTGCAGCAATAACCATTTTAAGAGCTTTAAGTCCGTCTTCACCGGTTATTTCCGGTTCTTCACCTTTCATTACTGCATTTAAAAATGATTTAAGTTCACTTTTCAATGGTTCTTCATGTTTAATTTGTATATCTTGAGCAAACTTACCATAAACTTCAATACTTTGTTTGATGTAATCCACAGAGATAATTCCTGCAGTACCGGTCAATTCCAATTCTCTACGTTTGTATGGGGTTAACCAGTTTACTTCAATTATTCCTGTTGATTCGTTATCGAAATTAACCATGATTTCAGCGTGGTCTTCAAATTCGCTGTCGTCGAAACTGCTGTTCATGGTTCCATAAACTTGGGTCACTTCTTCTTCAAATAAATAATTCATAATGTCTAAATCGTGAATAGCTAAGTCTATTGAAACACCAACGTCCTTGATTCTTGGTGGGAGTGGTCCTACTCTTTTTGCAAAAGCGGATACGATATCTCCAATAACTCCATCATCAATAAGTTCTTTAGCTTTTTGAACGGCCGGGTTAAATCTTTCAACATGTCCTGTTGCAAGAATAACTCCTGCTTCTTTAGCAGCTGCAATCATTTCATTTGCTTCTTCTAGGGTAAATGCAATTGGTTTTTCAACTAAAACATGTTTTCCGTGTTTGATTGCTTCCATTACAACATCATGGTGGAATGTGGTTGGAACACACACGCTTACCGCTTCAATTTCAGGGTTTTCAAGTAAATCATTATAATCTGTAAAACCTTTTGCACCGTATTTTTTCTCAATCTTTTTAAGCGCTCTTTCGCTCACGTCACTTACAGCAACTAAATTTGCTTCTTCCATTTTATGGTATACACGAACGTGGTTTTCACCCATTGCGCCTACACCGACAACTCCTACGTTAATAGTTTTCAATTTAATTCCTCCGTTTAAACATAATCTGCAAAGATTCTACCAATGCGACCGCCAAGTTCAGCAGCATCTTTTATAGAACCTTCAATTGTTTGCTCTTTAAGGATTTCTCCTTCTTTAGTTAATAATATTGAATAAATATTAAATTTATTATTGTTCATGCGGGCTATTGCTCCAATTGGCCATTGGCAGCCAACGCCAAGTTCTTCAAGAACTTTTTTTTCTGCAATAACTTCCTGCATTGAATAGTAATCACTTAACTTGGATATGACTCCTTTTTTATCGCAGTCCTTACGTGTAATGATCGCCAATGCACCTTGTCCGGCAGGGGGAGTGATATAATCCAGTGGGAATACATTTTTAATGTATTTTGTCAGGTTCAATCGTTTCAATCCTGCTTCTGCCATTATTGTTGCATCCAAATCACTGTCTAGGGCTTTTTGAATTCTGGTTTCGATATTTCCTCTAATAGGTTTAAGTTCAAATCCCTTATCGTAATGATTACAGAAAGCCTCTCTTCTAAGGCTGCTGGTTCCGAGTTTTGAACCAGGGCCCAGTTCATCCCAGTTTTTATGGGAGATTAAGACTTCATGTGGAGATTCACGCTTCGGAACAGCTACAATTTCCAAATCTTCATCCAATTCTGTAGGCAAATCCTTAAAACTGTGAACAGTAAAATCAACCTCTTCTTCAAGAAGAGCTACATCCAATTCTTTTGTAAAAAGACCTTTGGAGTCCATGTTGTACAGTTGTGATGTAGTGATTTTATCTCCTTTGGTCTTGATAATTTCCACATCTATAGATTCGCCAGTTATTTTAGATAAATCAGCACAAACTTGTTTTGTTTGAGCTAAAGCCAATTTACTACCGCGTGTTCCTACAATCATTGATTATCTCCAAGTTTAAAATTTATAATTTTACAGGTTTTGACCTGTAATATTTTGTTACATTATTTAATTTTATATTTAATATATATTAAATGTTTCAATTTTTCGCGCAGAATTATCTCTGTGAAATCTTTCGATAATCTGAACGGTAAATAAAAAGAAGATTTTTATTATCTTTTATGGCCAAATCATAAACGTCACTGTAATTTTCGAAATATTCGTATTC
>OMSA01000031.1 GCA_900313645.1 uncultured Methanobrevibacter sp. | reverse complement strand
GCATTTTGTGAGTTTTCAAATTCCTCAACTGTAATGTCTTGTGTAATTGAAGCCATTTTCCTTGAAAATGAATCCATAACATGCTCAGGAGCTGCAATATTCAACAATCCCCTATTGTAATAATCTTCAATTGCATCAACAGTTAATTTAGCGGAATCTCCCTGACCATACGGGTTTTTGGCGTTTTTCATTTTGTTTGCAAAACCGGCATCATTCAATACCTTATTTGCATTTTCCAGGATTGCATCCTTATCAGATCCTACAAGAATATTTCCTCCTGCAGTTACAGTTTCAGGCCTTTCTGTATTGTATCTTAATGTCAGTGCAGGCACGTCAAGTGTGATAGCCTCTTCCTGAAGACCTCCGGAATCGGTTAAAATCAATGTTGATTTTGATGTTAAAAGCAGGAAATCAAGATATCCCAACGGTTTTATGATGTGAACATGCTCCATATTATTTAGCTCATCAAACAAACCGAATTTCTCAAGAGTGTTTTTAGTTCTTGGATGAATCGGGAATATGATGTTCATCTCATCCAGTTCTTTTAAGGCTTCAATGATGTTGGTCACCCTTTCTTTTACATCGACATTTTCAGCTCTGTGCATTGTCAGTGTCAGGATATTGTCCATATTTTCAATGTCAAGTTCTGAAAGGGATTCCTCTTCAAATCCTCTTTTTTGAGCGATTTCAAGGTGCCTGAAACATGCGTCAACAACAGTGTTTCCTGTAATCAGCAAGTTCTTGTGGGAAAATCCTTCAGCCAAAAGATTGATTGCAGACTCTTCAGTCGGGATGAAATACATTGTTGAGGTAACGTCCGCTGCCCTTCTGTTGACCTCTTCAGGCATGGTCATGTCAAATGACCTGAGTCCAGCTTCAACATGGCCTATTGCAATGTGCAATTTAGAAGCTACAAGCGCTCCTGCAAGAACTGCATTAGTGTCTCCCTGAACAAGAACGATATCCGGCTTTTCATCCAGAAGAACTTCCTCAATGCCCTTCATCATCAAACCTGTCTGTTTTCCATGTGTGCCTGAACCTACATGAATATTGTAATCAGGAGTTGGAATCTCTAAATCTCTAAAGAAATTGTCAGACATTTCCTTATCGTAATGCTGACCGGTATGAAGAACAATCTGGTCGATGCCTCTTTTAGAAATTTCATCAATGATTGGAGCCATCTTAATAATTTCTGGCCTTGTTCCTAAAATAGTTGCTATTTTCATAATATCACTAAATAATATTTATATTTAAATAGGTTAAAAATTTTTATGAAAAATAAGCAATCTTGACAATCTAAACCAATTTTCTTATTTCATCAAGATTGATTTTTATGAATTCCTTATGCTTTGGATCGGCCAATATCTTATACTGCTTGATGTGGGTCTTTCGATATGCCTCATCCATGATTTTCTGTAGACTTTCAACATCAGAATTCAAAATAAGGTCCAATTTGTCTTTCTGATTAGCATTTAAACCGGCCAGATGTGAGAGAATCTGAGGTTTGAATTTGGAGACTATATTGGAGTTTCTTCTAGCAAAACTCTGCATTAAAAATGATGGCGCCAATGTGAACAGCTTTTCGTATTCCCTTACATCCTCATAGGTAATTTCACTACCACTCATGCAGATCACACAAACTTTTTATCATGGATTCTCGAATCGCATATTTTTTCTGCAAATCTGTTAGGGAATCAACCAGATTACGTCTGAATCTCTCACAGGCATAATCATCATATTTGAATTTGATACCATCATATTGAATATCCATTAAAATAAGATAATCCGGCTCCATTACTTTAATATATGCTCTTGGCTCATCTTCAGCAGGGTTGAGCAGTCTTTCGACCTCGTTAAGACTCATTTTTCCAACAGCAACATCAACAAAAACCCTCATCATTTTTCTTACCATATTCCACAGGAAAGACTCCCCATAAATATCGATGAAAATCGGGGACAATGTATCGTGGAGGTTCGGGAATTCCCTTTTGGAATAATCGTTTAGCTCGACTTTATTGATTACAATATCGTCAATTGTTCTTGTAGTTGTTTTCTGGAAACGTTTTGTAAAATTAGTGAAATTATGGGTGCCTTTAAATACCTCAGCACATTGCCTTAATCTGTCAATGTCAAGATCTTGAAAGAGCATGTACCTGTATTGCCTCATCTGAGCATATCTTGGTTTAAAAGCGTATCTTACAGGAGCACTTGCTAAAATCTGAATATCATCTGGAAGGGAATTGTTAATCTCATTTACTCTGACTTCCTTTTCTGACTGAAAGCTGATTACATTACCTAAACTGTGGACTCCCGCATCAGTTCGACCGGCAATTCTAAAACGGGACTTCTTTAAATCATCAATATAGTCAAGTTTGCGCAAATGATAAATTAGTTCCTCTTCTACTGTTCTTAAATCAGGCTGTCTTTGAAAACCGTGAAAATTAGTTCCGATATATCCGATTTTTAGTGCTGTTCTTTTCATCAATATACTATTTGGCACAATATAAAATAAGTTTTTAGGAAAATTTGTCCACACAAATAAATGAAATAGCTAGAATTCCATCGCATAACTGAAAGTGGAATTTGCCTGGGTGATTTCAATACTGTGAATTTGCTTATCCATATGAACTGTCTGAAGCTCATCGTTTGCATCTAATGAGATTATAAAACCCATTTTTGTCCAAAATTCAAGGGCTCCTGGCAGTATTTTATGAGTATGCAGATAAATGTTTTCAAATCCCGAATTTTTGGCAAAATCTTCAGCTACACTGAACATCTTAGAAGCCAATCCACAACGCCTATATCTCTTATCAACAAACAATCGCCAGATGCTGGAAGTGCTTTCTTTTGAATATTTTCCTTTAAACTCAACAAAATTCTTATCATATGCCCTAATGCCAATAGTGGCAATTATTTCATTTGATTCATTAAAAGCGATGAAAAAATTATTTTTTTCAGGTTTGATATAATATTCTTCAAGATGGATTATATCCTGATGCCATTCTGGAACGTAATCATAACCCATTTCCATTTTAATCTGTTTAAACAAGAAGTTTTGAACACTAACTAACAGTTTTGGATTATCAGTTAATTTTTTTATAATGACATTCATAATTGACCACATCTTAAGAATGTATTACTTTTGATATGAAATTTATCATTACAGTAATACTTTTTTATAAATTTTAAATAACTTTAATATTAAATAAGGTACAAAATACTATTTAAAATTATTGTTTTGAATTTTCAAATCATGTAAAATTAAAAAAAAATAGGGTCTGTCCGCCAAAGTAATTTCGGCGAACGTCCTAAATCTAATGAATAATTTATTTAAACACCGTTTATCTCATTAAAATGCAAAATATCATCACATATTACTTCAAGCAATTCCTCATCATGACTTACAGCCAATATGCCGATGCTATTTGCTTTAGCATGACTGATGAGCGCTTCCCATATCTGCACTTGTGTTAAAGCGTCAAGCATGGTACTTATCTCATCGGCAATGATGAATTTTGTTTTCGGATTAAGTGACCTTAAAATACTGAAACGTTGCAGTTCACCACCAGAAAGCTCATTAGGCCAACGGGTCAGCCAGTTTTCTTTAAGACCAAATGTGTCCTTTAGCTCTTGAGGTGGTTGCCAAGATTCCTTTAATACCTTTTCCATTTTCCATTTAGGATTCATAGTCTTTTCCGGATGTTGGAAAATCAACTGAACAGGATGGAAATTCTTATCAGGTATTTTATTACCATCAAGAGTTACCTCGCCGGAATAATTTGTGATATAACCTGAAAGTATTTTGCATAAAGTGGATTTACCGCTACCGCTATCTCCGATTAAACCAATAATTTTATTGCCGTTAAGAGATAATGAAACATCCTTCAATATTTGTCTTTTCTTATTATATGAAAAAGAGATATTTTCCGCTTTAAGATCCATCATTACCCTCCTCAAAATTAAAACATCTAATCATTATTCCATTATGGTTAATCAATTCCGGTTTTTCATTTTCACATTTATCCAAACGGACAGGACAGTTTTCATAGTATGGGCATCCGCTTACGACTTCCAATGGCTGAACGCCCTCTGCATAATTAAAACCGTTTCTCGGCAATGCATCTATTAAAACCTTGGTGTATGGATGCAGCAGGTTTTGTTTATTTCTGAAGTTTTCGACAGTGTTGATTTCAATTACGTATCCTGAATAAAATATTGCAATTCTGTCCGCAGTCTTTAAAGCCACATCAATTTCGTGAGTAATTAATAAAATACCCTTGCCCTGTTCCTTTAAATTTTTAATATCCTCAATGGTCTCTTTAACACTTTGTGAGTCAAGTCCCGGTGTCGGTTCATCAGCAATCAGCAAATCAGGGTCATTAATCAGTGCAGTGGACAATAGCACTTTTCTTGCCATTCCTCCTGACAACTCAAAAGGATACAAATCATCCACACTTTCATCCAATCCGTATCTGGCAAAGATTTCTCTCTGCTTGATTTTTCTTGCATCGTGTTCCTTTTCGTCTTTGCACTCGCCAATTGCCTGTTCAGAAACTTTCATCAAGGGATCCTGTGTTAAAAGATTGCCCTTGTATTTTATTTCTCCAGTAACATGAGAGTTATAAGGCAAAATACCTAAGATAGAATGTGCTAAAAGACTTTTACCGGAACCACTAGAACCTAAAATCGCAACAATTTCTGCTTCATTAACATCCAAAGTTAAATCGGATATTACTTTTAAATCGTGCCTATTCAACCCTTCCACGTATTGTGTAAAGGATATTGATAAGTTATTTACTTCTAATAAATTTCCCATAAAAACACCCTCTTAGTTATTTGCCTCTGAAGGATCGAATAATCGTTTTAAATTATCCCCTATAATGTCAAACAGCAATACAACAATCAACAATGCTACACCAGGGAAGAATGCTAACCACCAGGCACCCATTGCAAGATAGGACATGGATTCAGACAATATGATACCAATTGCAGGTTCGTGCGGTGATAAACCGAATCCCAAAAATGTTACACTTGATTCGTGCATGATTGCATGCGGGAATACCAATAATGTTCCTACAAATATCTGGGACAATATTAATGGCAATATATGCTCTTTTGCTATCCATAATTTGCTTCTGCCAAATTTGGAAGATAACTGTACAAATTCGGAAGTTTTAATCTGCAGCACTTCAGCTCTTAGGACTCTTGTCAAGTTAACCCAATGAGAGAATGCCACTGCCATCGTTACACCAAATGCGCCCTTACCCAAACCGAGGGATATCATCATAATCAATAATATGTGCGGAATGGATGCAAATAAGTCGATTAACCATGAAACCAATGTGTCAGTGTATTTGTTAACACTTGCAAGAAACGCCAATAATGTTGCTATAATACTGGAAAGTATTGAAGCTCCAAGCCCAATCATAATACTTAAGCTTAAACCTTTTAAAGTTCTGATGAACATGTCTCTGCCCATCCAGTCAGTACCAAAGATGTGTTCGAATGAAGGACCCTGCATCTTGATAGAAAAGTCTGTAGGCAGATTGGCGTTAATCAGTGTTCCGCTTATAAAGATAACCAATAAGAGAAGTGCTGTTAGTGCTATTGTTAAAAGTGTTTTCTGTCTTAGGTTTAATGAACTGAACAATCCTTTATTGTACCAAGGCATTTCACTCATCGTCCTCACTCCTCAGTCTTGGATCAACATATTCATACATCACATCAGCCAAGAGATTTCCTACAAATACAAAAATTGTACTGACAATAACAATTCCCAGCAGTAATGGAACATCAGACCGCAATCCTGCAGCTACAGTAGCCTGACCGATTCCAGGATATGCAAATACCTGCTCTACAAGGATTGTTCCACCAAACAATTCATTGAATGATAAAAACTGAATTGAAATGGCCGGAAGCAAAATGTTTCTTATTCCGTGGTTTTTTATCATTCCCCAAAAGCTTTCACCTCTGGCTTTGGAAAATAAGAAATAATCACTTTTTTTAACATTGATAAGTTTATCCCTTGTATACATGGTTAGAGAAGCAATACCCACAATACTCAATGTAAATGCAGGCAGTATCAATCTGTATAACCATTGCCAGAATGTTACCGTATCTGATAGCTGACCGATAGGAACTGAAAGTCCGATTGGGAACCAGCCTAAATATACGGAAAATACCATTAAAATTACTAAACCTATCCAAAATGTAGGTGAAGACTGCAATATGTAACAATAAGTTTTAATTACTTTATCAATCCATGTTCCTTCTTTTGCACCGGCAAGTACGCCTAATCCAAAACCTACAACACCAGATATTATCCAAGAAACAATCATAAGAGTAAATGAAGCGGTGAATTTCTGAACAATAACTTCAGTTACAGGAACCCTATAGATTAATGAAAAACCCATGCTTCCTGATGCTAAAGTTTGAAGCCATCCCAATACTCTTTCACCCAAGGTTAAATCTGTACCCCAGTATTGACCCACAATAGCCAGCTGTTCCTGACTCACAATTCTTTGACCAAGATATGCTCTTACAGGGTCAATAGGAGACAATTGTACAATTATAAAACTGATTGCAGCAATAACAGTTAATAAAATTAGTAATCTAATAGCTTTAAATCCAAAAAATTTCACTATTTTTTTAGTATTAATTTTAATCAACTCTTATAATTTATTAAAAAAAAGAAAAAAATGATTTATTAAAAAATAAATCATTTAATGCGTTTAACTGTCAGTTGTGTTCACACGTTTCCAATCGTAGATGTTACCCCAGATATCTCCACCGTGAGGATAAATAAGATGTGTGCTGTTGGAAATGTCTAATGAGTCACTTACAAAGTAAGTGTAGTCCATAGTTCCAATCCAAAGGTATGGGTATTGGGAAGTAGCTTGTTGAGCAGCTTGAGACCAGGTAGCGTATGAACTTTCAAGTTCTTGAGATTTTGCTGAATCGATTAATGAATCTACAGTAGGATCGATTAATCCTTCAGCATTGTCGTAACCTACATTAGCTACTCTTGAATCATATTGATGTTCAATTTCCATTGGGTCTGCGGAACCGAATCCCCATACAACACCTTGGCTGTATATATTAGGGCCGATGTCATCCCAACTTCCTCCAACAGGAGTGATTTCAATACCGATTTCTTTAGCTTGTTCTGCAACTGCTACAGCAATAGCTTGTCTTTCGGAAGCTTGTGCATTATAATAAACATCAAATGCTGCAGGCTTACCATCTTTTTCTACAATACCGTCACCATTGGTGTCTTCCCATCCAGCAGCTTTGAGAACTTCTTTTGCTTGGTCTACTTGACCATCTTCAAATGTGGAATCAAATGACCATGCTAACTGGTCAGCAACACCATTGTAAGATACATTACCATATCCGTTTAATGCACCTTCCAGTAATGCTTCTCTGTCAATACCGATGTTTAAAGCTTCTCTGATTGCAGGATCCCCGGTTACATTGTTACCAATAGTGAGGTTATCTTCACTTAATTTACCTTCATCCATTTGAGTTGGTAAGGAAATACCACGTACGTCAATGGAATCGAAGTATTCCATGTGGTATCCGTCAACTTTTTCATTTGCGTAAGCTACTTGTACTTCAGCAATGTCCACATCACCGTTTTTAACTGCTGCAAATGCTGCGTCAGGATCAAGGAAAAGGTTGGTTATTTTTTCGAAGTATGGTTCTGGTCCGTAGTAGTCAGGGTTTTTCTCTAAGATAAATTGTTGACCTTTATCCCATTGAGCTAATTTATAAGGTCCTGAACCGATTGGGTTTTGACCGTATGAGTCTTCATTATAACCTGCTTCTGGAACAATTCCTACATCAGTTAATTTGTTAATGAATGTTGAATCTGATTTGTTAAGTGTGAATACTACTTTATTTCCATCAGCTTTAGCTTCTTTTAAGGAACTTAAATCTGCCCCTTCACCTAATTCTTTTGCTTTATTATATGAGAATGCGACATCATTAGCTGTTAATTTAGAACCGTCAGTGAATTTTACATCATCTCTGATAGTTACTGTATATTCAGTGAAATCATCTGAAATACTATAATCGGTCGCCAAGTCATTTACAAAATTATTGTCCTTGTCTCTTTTAAGAATTGTACTTTGTATAAGTGGTTCTGTTCCTGAATCGTGGTATCCCCAGCCGTGCATTGGGTCGAAACCGAATTCAGGTTCTTCACCGTGAGCAGCAACACAAGCAACTAATTCATTTTCAGCATGCTCGGTGTGTCCTCCTCCCAAGGCAAATGCACCTATACCTATTATTGCGACAACAGCTACAACTGCTGCTATAATATATTTTGTTTCCATTTTATTTCCTCAAAAAAATTATATTTTTATTAAATCCAAAGTAATATCCACTAAGTATTACATTATGACTTAAATTTATGATATTAGTAATACTTTTTTATTTAATGATATTACAAAGAATAATATTTATTTCAAAGTATTTAATAATTACTATTGAAATTCTAAAAAAAGTATGATTTGAAAAACTTGACACAACCAAGTGCTGTCCAAATCAAAATAAGCAAGTAGAAAAAATGGGTAAGCTGAAGAAAGTATCAAAAAAAATAAGCAAATCTTCAATTATAATATGGCTTAACAAACAACATGCAGACATGATTTTCAACATATGGATGTTAACCATTATGTTTAATCAATTTCTTAATTTTCCAATCTGCCCAAATCATGGTGAGGTTATTTGAAACAATCTCACCCAAGACAATTCCCATCCAGGCTCCCCACACGCCAAAGCCTAAAACAATAGCGAGAATATAAGCAAAAAGTATTGTAAATCCGGTTTCCCTCATGATTGTTTGAAACATGGCAGTTATGCCCATGCCCAGTCCTTGGAAAACATAAGTTGAGGCAACACCCGCGGCCATTGTAGGATAATAGATTACAATCCATGAAAGAAAAGCGGTTAATTCACCGGCAATCCGGACACTGCTGCCGCTGGATGCAAAAATGGACGCGATGTCTGCTGCAAAAACATTGGTTAAAATCATCACTGCAATGCCTAAAACCAGCGAGATTTTCATCGCATACCTGTGAGCTGTCTGAATATTCCTATAGTTTTTTGCACCGTAATTTGCCGCAACAACACTTATCAGTGCTGTTCCAATAGCCAAAATCGGAGTTGTTCCGATAATGACAATTCTCCATCCGGTAGCATAAACCGCAACTGAATCGGTTGAGCCGACAAAAGCAAGAAGGGCTGAAAATACTGCTGCAAAAAAAGCGTTGTTCAGAAGCTGAATGCTTGCCGGAAGACCCACTTTAACAATATCTGTTGAAATGTCCTTTCTGAAATTGAAATTTGCAAACACCGGTTTTAGATAAGTGTCCTTTTTGATATAAAACCAGTAAATCATGATTAAAATGACAAACAACGCCGAAATCAAAGTTGCAACAGCCGCACCTTTAACCCCCAGATTGAAAGTGTAGATAAAAATCGGATCTAGAATCATGTTTAAAATAGCTGATGCAATCATGGCATACATAGGCCGTTTGGTATCGCCTTCCCCTCTGAAAATGCCGTACAGAGCATTTGAAAGAATAACCAATATGGAACCAACAAGAATAATATTTCCATAATCTGTTGCATAGCCAATGGTTTGGCCCGCACCCATAATCTCAAGTATAGGATTTAGAAATACCAGTAATAAAACAGTTATAATCAATGAAATGACTATGTCAATTAAAATTGAATGGATTGAAGCATTATCCGCTTTTGGTTTATTTTTCTCACCTATGTATTTGGATATTGCAAATGCAGAACCTGAACCCAAACCGTTTCCAAAACCTACAAGAATCATGAATATCGGTGTGAAAAATCCAACTCCTGCAAGCGCATCGGCCCCAAGGCCGGACACCCACGCAGCATCAATCAGATTATAAAAACTGGTGATAAGCAATGATATAATCAGTGGTATGGACATCTTGATTAAAGCCTGTTTAGGGTTTCCAAGCATTATGTCGACATTTGCTGAATCATCACTTAACATAATAATAAATTTGAGTGTATTAAATTTAAGTTTTTTGAAAATTGTTGAATTGCCGTTTTTAAGTTAAATCCTCATGAACAAATGGTGCTTTCAGAAAAACATTTAAATTTAACAGCATTATTAACCATTTTTTAAAAGTTACAGATACCCATTATGCATACTTCAAAAACAAATAATATTCTATTGCAAAACAAAAAAAGAAGAAAGAATAGAAATAATTTTTATCCAAAAAAATTCACAACATTACATTATTTATAAAAGTTAAGTCAAAAATTAATTACATCAATAATCTTTAGAGAATATTGATTTCAATTAATTTAAAGGAGGTAATATATGCGGTTAAAATTGGACTTTCTCATTGTTTGTCTGATTTTGGCGATTCTTATGTTTTCAGCAGTGAGTGCAAGCGATGAACTATCTGATGATGGCATCGGTGATGCACCACAAGACATTGTGAGTTTGGATACAGATGATCAATGTTCTGCTGGCGATGATGTCGTTTTAAAAGACGCATCAGGAACATTTGCTGATTTGGATAATGACATCCGGTCACAAACTGGCAGCTATATTACTATAAATCGCAATTATACCTATGCAAGTAGCGATGGGTCAACCTACAGAGGAATTACAATTGATAGAAGCAATATTGTCATTGACGGTAAAGGTAATACCCTAAATGGTAATAACCAGTCAATATTTTTCATAGTGTCCCCTTCTGCAAAGAATGTCACCATAAAGAACTTTAATTTTGTTAATGGTAACAACGGCCGTTCTTATGACCGTGCCTGTATCTACTGGGAAGGTGATGAGGGATTGCTGTTTAATTCCACATTTAACGGTTGCTATGGAACTTCAAATCGTTTAGTTAATATTAAATGGATAGGCAATAAAGGTACCCTAGGAAACTGCAGTTTTATCAATTCAGATGGTAGGGATGTCTATCATAATTGTATTGTATGGAATGGGAATAATTCCGAAATTTGGGGTTGTAAATTCATAAACAATACTCAGAATGCTTGTTGGATTACCATATGGGGTGATAATCCTTCTCTCCATGACATTAATGTAAAAGATAATCTTTTCCGTTATGAGGTAATGGGAAGTAATGGAACTGTGTATAACTGTGATTTTGATAATGTTACCTGGGGAATTGGTTTTGTGGGAGACTACCCTAAAATATATAACTGTAATTTTAAAAATCATTACGGCCATTATTTCGATTCACAATTGACCTTTTGGGGTTTTCATGGCCTAATGTGGAATTGTTCATTTATTAACAACAAGGCCCATCACGGTGGAGCTTTCTGTTTTGTTGCTACTAATTTGACCGTTTGGAATTGTACTTTTATTGGTAATGGTGGTGGAAATACCGGTGGAGCTATTAGTATGGATGCAAATCGTGCTGATAATCTTACCGTTTATGACTGCAAGTTCATAAATAACACTGCAGAATATGGTGGTGCAATTTATTCAAGCATGTACAGAACTACCGTTTACAATTGTACTTTCGAAAATAATTCTGCCTACAGAGGCGGAGCAATATGTGGTAACATCAATGTTACAGTAAAAGATTGTAACTTTACTGACAATTCCGCTGCGGATTATGGAGGAGCAGTTGCAATAGAAAATAACGATTTATTTGCATCTGATTCCTATGGCGTTATAACCAATTGCCGATTTATTGGAAATAAAATAGAAGGCACCCCACAATATACTCCTGAAGAACTAAAACAGTATGCAATTATGTTTATGGAGGAAATTGAGGAGTATCTTCCTGAAATGGAAGCCAGGATGGAATCATTAAAAGAAAATGACCCTGATCATTACCAGGAATCTGAAGAGTACCAAGAGCTTTACGCAGAGTATCAGTATTATTCAGAGGTTCTAGAAGTTTATAAAAGTATTGATTGGGATACTTATCACTTTTCAGGTGGAGGAGCCATTTATATTATAGGTAATAATGTAACTGTTGAGTCATCAATTTTTGATAAAAACGAAGCAGAGTTTTGCAGAAACATTCTTATTGAAAAACTTACAGTTCCTAAAATGGTAATTTATCCTAAAATTGTCAACAACCAGTTTTTAGATACTATTGTTAGTTTCGATCCTTATGATATTTATTATGGGGATGACGAGGCTATTAATGGTACTTTTGACAGCGGTTCAAACTTTAATAGGACTTTAACCATGAAAAGCGATTCCGAAAGTGCTGATTTGTCAGTCGAAGAAAGTGAAAACTTTACAAGCAACTTTACAAAACCTGCTGTTGGGCTTCACAAGCTCAGTATCACTAATGTGGATGAGTTTGGAAATGTATACACAATTATCAATACTTTGGACAAACAGTTCACAGTCACTGGAATAAATAAGGTTAATATTAGCGTCGACAACGTTACAAACCCAACACATGCTGTTGCCATTGTGACTGCCGATGTTGACGGAACATACACCATTAGGATTTCACCTGTCAGCTCAACAGGTAATGGCCTTTTATTCGCTAGTGGAAGCACATTTACAGTTAATGTCAAAAACGGTCAAGGATCCCAGGATTTAGGTGCTCTTGATGCTGGAAAATATACTGCAACTGCTTCAGGTGAGTTTGATTATTATATAACCGAACCTGGAAGTACAGATTTCACAGTTTTCGAAAATCCAAACCCTGATAGCAATAGCACAAATCCAGATGATGAACCAGCAAATGAGAATGAAACATCCTCAAACAGCACCACAAGCGATGATACTGAAACACCTGCGGTTGATGTTATCTCTGGAGATAATCAGACACAACCTGAACAGATGGATAACGCAGAAGCAAAAACATTGCCTGCAACCGGAAATCCAATACTTGTTGCTATACTTGCGATTTTCATAAGTCTTGCAAGTTTCAGACGCAGAAAAATTTAATTTTGAGAGCTAACCCTCTCATCTTTTTCTTTTTTAAACAACCATCTTAAAAAACTAATTTTTAACACACATTTTATTTCAAATTAAAAAAAAAAAGAAATGAAATTAGAATAGTGGATCTTTCACCATTCCAATTCTAAATGAATTTAGGATAACAAGCAATGTCAATCCCAAATCTCCAAAACCAACAGACATCATCAATGTGATAATACCTAAAATTGCAAGCACTACACACAATAACTTAACTGCAATAGCTACTGTGATGTTCTGTTTGATAACTCCCATTGTCTTGTTTGAAAGGGAGAACAAATATGGTAGTTTTGAAATATCATCCTGCATCAATGCAACGTCTGCTGTTTCAATAGCCACATCAGAACCTGCGGCCCCCATTGCAATACCGATATTTGAACGAGCTAAAGCCGGAGCATCGTTAATGCCGTCTCCAACCATGGCCACGTCACCGAATTTGTTTCTGATGGTATCCAATATGTTCAGTTTATCCTGCGGAAGCAGATTGGAGTATACATAATCGATTCCGATTTTATCCGCAACACTTTTTGCGGCAATCTTGTTGTCCCCTGTAAGCATGACAGTCTGAACGCCCTGATTTTTTAAATCGGCAATCACTTCAGAAGCATTGTCCCTAATCTTATCGGATACTGTAATTATGGCTAAAACTTTTTCGGCATTACCTACAAATACAATGGTCTTACCTTCAGCAGAATATCTGTTAATGTCTTCTCTTGAAATGTCAAAGCTTGAACTGTCAATCAGAGATTCATTTGCAGCGTAATACTGTTCGCCATTAACATTTGCTACAATTCCCTTACCTGGAACATTTTTAAACTCTTCGATTTCAACAAACTCAATATCATTCATTGTAGCATAATTTACAATAGCCTGAGCAATAGGGTGAGAAGACTGATTTTCAAGTGACGCTGCAATCTTAACAATGTCTGCTTCAGAGTAGCAATCATCCAGAACGACAATTTCACTTAATTCGAGTTTTCCTTCTGTTAAGGTACCTGTCTTGTCAAAGATTACCGCCTTGACATCACGCATTTCTTCAACATAGGTACTTCCTTTAATTAAAACACCGTTTTTGGTAGCTGAAGTAATAGCTGAAACCATACCTACAGGTGTTGAGATTAAAAATGCGCACGGACATGAAATTACTAAAAGTGAAAGAGCCTTATAAACCCAGTCAACAAGGCTCTGGCCGAATAACACGGGTGGAATCAGTGCAACACAAGCTGCAGCAACCATCATGACTGGAGTGTAATATTTGGCAACTTTTTCAACTAAAGACTCTGTTTCAGATCTGTTGAGCTGTGACCTTTTGACCAGTGTAACAATCTTTGAAATAACGGAATCCTTTGCCTTTTTAGTTACAACAACTTCCAAATATCCGTCTTCATTAACAGTACCTGAAAATACTTCATCACCAATTTCCTTCAGCACAGGCACGCTTTCACCGGTGATTGAAGCCTGGTTAACTGATGATGAACCTGAAATTACATTACCGTCCAAAGGAACTTTATCTCCCGGTTTTACAATAACGATTTCGCCAATATTTACATCATCAACGTTTCTTATCTCTTCAGATTCTCCAACTTTTACCCTTGCGGTATCCGGAGCGATTTCAACCAATGACTTAATTGAACGTTTGGCCCTGTGTTCGGCATAATCTTCTAGAAACTCGGCAATATAATACAGGAAAGTTACAGCCGCACCCTCTTCTGGATGTCCGATAATAAATGAAGCGACACATGCAATACACATAAGCATTGCAGGACCGATTGTATGTCTTTTGACTAATGACCTGTATGCCATTTTAGCAATTTCGTAACCTGCAATTATTGCACCTATCATGAAAATTAATGTAACGATAGCAGGGTTAAATGATAACCATTCTAAAATATGGCCAGTTGCAAAACAAATTCCGCTTGCAACGATGATTTGAATCGGCCTATTTGCTATTAACGGTTTTCCTTCAGCCAATAATTCCCCATCATGGCTGTGGTCGTGTCCATGGTCATGGTCATGTTCGTCTGCACAATCAGGACAACCGCAAATGCTTATATCAACATCATCATGGTTATGATGATGCTCATGCTCGTCATCGTCAGCACAATCAGAACAACCACAACTATCAACATCGTCATGCTCATGCTCGTGATGATGCTCATGCTCGTGGTCATGATGGTGGTCATGCTCGTCATCGTCAGCACAATCAGAACAACCACAACTATCAGCCTCACCATGGTCATGCTCATGCTCGTGGTCATGATGGTGGTCATGGTCGTCATCATCTGCACAATCAGGACAACCGCAAATGCTTAATCTTCCAATAACTGTTTATCATAATGATTAGAATTTTCACAGTGAATATCTTCACATTCCGGGTCAAAACAGATGTAATTGTAGTGTTCAGGTTTGCGACAGTTTTCATCCGCACAATCCGCATCATAACATCTATTCTCTACCATTGTATCACCAATTAAAAATTATTCTAATATATGTTCTAAACCTACTTTGTAAATCATTTCGATGTGAAGATCTGTAAGAGAATATCTTGCCATTTTACCTTCTTTTTGATATTTGACAACGTTATTGGCCCTTAGAATCCTCAATTGATTTGAAACAGTTGTCTGATTTAATTCGAGTGCTTCACAAATGTCACATACACATAAATCTTCTACTGCAAGCAGGGAAATAATTTTTAATCTTGTTGGATTTCCGAATAGTTTGAAAAATTCAGACAAATCATCATATTCTTCTTCAGAAGGCATGCGTCCTTTTACACGATTCACTGCATCTTCATGTGAATCAAAAACTTCACATAAGCCCTCTTTAGTATTTTCAAGATTATTATTTTCCATAGTCATCACATATATTATATATTTACATATTATGATATGTTTATGTATTTAAATGTTGTCATATCATGATATTGTGATATGTTATTGGCTA
>OMSA01000033.1:13773-28732 GCA_900313645.1 uncultured Methanobrevibacter sp. | reverse complement strand
TAAAAATTTTTACAAATTCATTCTCTTTTTTGCAACATCCCTTACATATTCATTATCGTCATTTATTGAGATTTCCTTCAATACGGTTCTGCTCACTATCTTTTTGGTTGCAACTTCACGGGCTCTCCACAAATCGGCATTACGGGCAATGTCTGTTAGCATCTTCTGGTCTCTAATAAGTGAAACTGCCCTTACTGAAATGTTTTCGGAAATGTTCTGCTCATAAATTTTAAACAGGCATTTTTCAACTTTAATCTTATTCAATGCCTTGAGTGAGAATTCCTCATCCTCATTGGCTAAAACTATCCTGATTAAGGTTTCCAAATCGTCAATATTGTCAAGTGTTGACTTTCTAATTGAATCGATTTTTGCATTCTTAAGTATTTCAATGAAGTTTTTCTCGCCAACCACATGAGTTAAAGCCTCTTGCGCCACATCCTCATGTGTCGAATTGATTGCAATATAGACAAAATCCTTTTCATCCTTAAGTGCAGGATTGCTGATTGCATGGTTTCTTACAAACTGGTCTTCATCATTCAATGCTATTTTAATCAATTCCTGAGGATTGTTTATGTTTTTAACGGCAATCTGGCGAACAAACCTGTCGTTTTCAGAGGATCCTCATCATGAATCTTTTTGACCGCTTCACTTCTGACAATCTTATCAGAATCATTAAGGGCGATTTGTCTTAAAAGCAGCTCATCATCCAGTTTGTGAACAAGGTCAAGGCGAACATCAGATTTTTTGGAGTTCAATGCAATATCCTGAAGGATGTCAACATCATCTATCTTGTCAAATATTATTGATCTGATTTTTGCATTATCCTCATTAAGGGCAATGTTTGAAAGGTAATCTTCATTTTTAATCTTTTTTAAAGCTTCAATCTTTACAGACTCGTCCTTATCCTCCATGACCACTCGTTTAAGGACATCTTCACTGATAAATGAATCCTTTAAAACTGCAGTTTTTCTGATTGATTTATCTTCAGCCCTGAATACCAAATCATACAAGACATCTGCATCATTGATTTTATCGATGGCAGCATTTCTATACTTCTTGTCCTTTGCTTCGATTGCAATCCATTTCAATGTTTCCTCATCAACAATCTTGTCAAAGATTTCATCAACCTGAGGATTTTTCTTAGTGTTTATAACAATTTCCGCTATGGATTTGTTGTTTTCACCCAGCCTTTCCCATGCAAAGCTTCTGACATCATAAAAGTTTGAATTTTCGGCAGCATCCCTTAACAGGTCTTCATCCTTAACATTATTAATTGCTATCAGCCTTATTGCACGGTCTTTAACTGTTTTTGCCAAATCCAGTGAAACATACTGGTTTGTAATTTTTTCAACTGCAGCTGCCCTTTCGTATCTGTCTTTGCTGGTTGTTGCGATTTTTTTTAAAATTAACTGATCCTCA
The DNA here is from genome assembly GCA_900313645.1 of uncultured Methanobrevibacter sp. Classification (GTDB taxonomy): domain Archaea; phylum Methanobacteriota; class Methanobacteria; order Methanobacteriales; family Methanobacteriaceae; genus Methanocatella. Next base: position 27,313 of record OMSA01000033.1, on the reverse strand, counting down.
TCAATTTCCAAATCATCAGGAATAACATTTTTTGTCTTAGGTTGTTTTTTACTATCGCTTTTCTTGAATCTATCAAACAGTCCCATTAATTAACATCCCTATACATTTTGTCTAAGAAACTTGCAAGTGAGATTATATCCTGCGCATTGTGCTCTATTATTGGAACAACAGGTCCGACATTTCCTTTTTCCAAGTAGGTATCATAATAACCCGGAATATATTGGCCAGGCACATCCTCTTCACGCTCTATACCGAACAGCTCTTTTTCGATAGTCTGCAATTTGCAATTAGGAAGCTCATCGCTCCATAGATTCTTTGCAAAATACATCAAATCAAGATGCGGCAAGTCCAGATTATGCTCAATTCTGTTGTATATACATCTATTTTTTATGAATGGCACATCAAAACTCTTTCCATTGAATGTGACATGCACCGAGTCCTCATCCAGATGGGAAAGATACGCCTCAATAATGCTCGGCTCTTCAGTATAGTCTCTGAGGAAATACTGTGATGAAACAATCCTATTTCCTTTAATTTCCGCTACGCCGATGAGTATTATCGGCACATTTGAAAGGCCTTTTGTTTCTATATCCATAAACTTAAAGTTTTCAACATCGGTCATGCTGATGCTTCTCAAAACATTGTCCCTGCATCTTTTGGAATATTTATTATCGTCCAGCAACTCCACTATCTCGAGATAGGACATCCCTTCAACATTATCAAGAAACTTTGATGCAATATCGCAGTACCTGTCATGACCTCTTAAAGATTCGATAGTGTCATATCCCTGTTTTTTGAGGTTTTCTTCTGTTTTAAGGCCTATTTTTGGAAGCAACTTGAGATTACTGTTCATCTGATTTTGAAAATTATTGTCCTCTATTTTAAAGTTGATTTTTTCGCTTTTAGTAATCTTTAAAACATCACCAAAAGGTGTGGAACACTCTTTGCAGTCCATTACATCATCCAATGTTTTATTTTCATATTCAGTCAACAGGCGTTCTTTCAAATCTGCATAATATGACGGTGATAATTTCCTTGCTTTATCTTTAGCCTCATTGGAAGGATTTCCGGAACTGATTGAGTTACTTAAAGCTTTTCTCAAATAGTTTTCAAAATCATAATCTTGTGTCATTCAATTTTATTTTATCAAACATCGAATATATACATTTTTAATAAAGTATACTTGAATTTTTATAAAATATGGTAATGTTTATATATGGTTAAACTCAAATAATATAATTGGCTACGAAGTAGCCTAGAGATAGATTAAACAGCCAAATTTAAAATTCATTTCTCTAAAGCTTGTAAAAACAAGTCGGTTAGTAGTTGATTTTGAAAATTAACTACTTAACCATCCCAAACTTTTTTTAAAATTACAACCTGAAAGCAACTTAGAAAAGTATTTAATCTTTTAGAGAAAAAATATTAATTAATTATTTTCTAAGGTTAAAAAATGAAAGTTAAACTAGCTATTATATATGGAATTGTAATATGGGTACTAATTACTATTTTTTCATCTGTATTCAATCCTATATTTACAGATAATCTACCAAGAGTCAACATAATCATTCCATTGGCCATCATAATTGTTACAGGATTTTTCGGAATATTATACATACGAAGTATTGAAACAAATGAAGTGGTTGAAGGAATACTGGTTGGAATTGTTTTTATTATAATAGATTTTATCTTGGACATGTTTGTTTTCATTTTACCTAACAATATGCCACCATTTGTACAGGACTATCCTTTGCATTTGTTCTCTATGATTGTTATAACATTACTGATTACAACATTATTGGGATATCTTGCGCAAATGAGCATCGATTTAAAATAAGGAGAAAAAAATATGATACCAAAATCACATCCTCGTTATGAATCTTTACTTTTAAGAGATAAAATGGTTAAAGCTTCAAAAGAAGGTTATTTGGCTGATTCCGCTTTAATTGCACACGGCAGGGGCGAAGCCTTTGATTATCTGATAGGTGAAAAAACAACCTATCCTGCAAAAAGGGCAATGTATGTTGCTGTTGCAGCAATGCTTTTATCAGACAATCCTGTGATTTCTGTTAACGGAAATGCTACCGCACTAGCCTGTGATGAGATTATTGAACTTGCCAACAGCATTGGTGCAAAAATTGAAATCAACTTATTTTACAGAACAGATGAAAGAGTGAAAATAATTACAGAATTATATAAAAATCATGGATTTGACAACATTTTGGGATCTCTTGACGATGACATTGAATATCTTCAGGACATTAAAAACCAAAGAGCTACAGCAAGTAAAACAGGAATATATTCAGCGGATACCATATTAATCCCTCTTGAAGATGGTGACAGGGCTGAAATTCTAAAGAAAAGCGGTAAAAGAATAATCACAATCGATTTGAATCCGCTTTCAAGAACTTCAAAAATGTCAAATATCTCAATTATGGACAATATTGTACGTGCAATTCCCTTTATGACAAAAATAGCTGAAGACCTGAAAACCCAAGACAAGCAGATGTTGAAAGAAATGATATATGACTTTGACAATGAAGAAAATTTAAAAGAATCTTTAGAACAAATTAGAATAAAAGAGTGAATATAATGCAAGTAATGGGAGTATCCGGTTTACCTGGTTCCGGAAAAAGTTTGGTTTCCGATATTGCATCTGAAAGAGGTGCAGTTATTGTAAGTATGGGGGATATAGTTAGAGAAGAAGCTAAAAAAAGAGGAGAAAGCAGTAAAGAAACCGCTAAAAATCTCAGAGCAGAACATGGAAAATATATCGTTTCTGAACTTACAGTTAAAAAAATCAAACAGCTTCAAAAGGAAGGCATTAAAACAATCCTAGTTGACGGTATTAGAAGCCCTCCTGAAGTTGACATGTTTAAGGAAAACTTTGATAACTTTATAATCGTGTCCGTCTTTGCAAATCCTCAAATAAGATTTGAAAGATTGAAAAACAGAATGAGAGAAGATGACTCCAACGATTATTCCGAATTCAAAAAAAGAGATCACACTGAATTAGGCTTCGGTATTGGTGATGTGATTTCCCTTTCAGACAAATTAATCATCAATGAAAGCGATTTGGACAGCTGCCGAGCTAAAATCAATGAATTTTTCGATGAAATCAACTTATAATTTTTTATTTTCAAGAATTGCATCTTCAATAATATAAACACCACTGTCAAGATGCCATTCCTTTTTATATTCCAATATTTTAATTTTCTTTTTAAAAATAGGTCCGTCAATGGCAAGGGTTTCAGCTTCCCCGCCTTCAAAAGCGATATCAACATGATACTTTTTATTAAGCCTGACCAGTTCGTCAATGCATTCATCGTCAATTGCACGGCCAAGCCATGATTCATCAAGTCCCCAGGCTGCAACTCCGCTTATGATTATTTTAAATCCAAGAGAAACTATTTTTCTCATATATTCCAGTTCGTCAACGTGCCAGAATGGAGAAATTATCTTCAAGCCGACTTCCTCACCCAATTTTTCAATCCTGGATTTCTGGTAAACTGAATAAAGGGCGCCGGTGTATATTGCCTCAACACCCCGATCTTTTAAATCCTGAAAAGCGGCCTTCAAATCCTTAAGTTCCTCCTCTTTTATTCCATCAGTTTCAACGGACATTAATGGAATTTCAAGTGCCTGCGCTAACAAATCGGTGATATGGATATTTGGTACATGGAACATATAGGATTCATCATTTCTGGATTTGACTGAAAGAAGATATTTTACATCTTCTTTCGCTTCTAAAGCAGCCCAAACAGCCATAGTGCTGTCTTTACCGCCTGAAAATAAAACTGCAACATCCATAATTATCTCTTACGTTTGGAATTAATGAATTTTTTAAATCTTCTGTAAGCAGGTATAATTGTATCGATGTAAATTCCCAGCAATGCAACAACAACACCTACACCACCGCATACTAGGATAAATTCATAATTGGACAGCATGGAAGCGTTTGTGTTATTAATACTTTCCTGAACAGGGCCTTCAATGCTGGAAGCTACAATTCCCTTATCAAGCAAAATTTGCTCAAAGTCTTCCAATGAAGAGGAATCTACAACCAGTACTGCATGAATTTGGGCATAGGAGATTGTTCCTCCGTAAACCAGTTTATACCAGTCTGAAAATGATTTTAACGCTTGAGATGAGGTATAATTATCTTCAAGTTGAATATTGATTGTATCGGAAGTGACATTATATGACTTATAGCCTGAATCAATGTTTCCGACTACCCATTCGAAATATTCATGTTCAGTATCATCAAAAGTCCACATCGGTATTGAAACCGAAGTTTCCTTAAAGGATTTAAAGCCTTCAGTTGATGACAAGTTTTCTCTTAGCATATTTGTATCAATAGATGAAGACAAATCCAAATATAAAGTTTCTTCATTATTCGGCATGTTCTTTTCAACAAGACTTGCAGCCTCCGGCAATTCATCATAAATAGGATCTAAAAAGAAAGCTCCTCCAATAGAACCGATTAAAAATGCCACTGCAAGTACCAAAACAACTTCGCGTCTTGGCATGTATTGTTTTAATGTACCAATTGAAAAGACAAATACCATCATTATAATGAATAAAGTAAGATAAATAATTGTTGTAAAAATATCCATAATATTCACGTCTTTTAACTATTATATTAAAGTTATAATAGTACTGCTTTTTATAATTATGTTTATTTTTTGGATATTATCATCTTTTCACTATTCATTGGCCATTCCACTATTATTACATTTGCACCCTTATTCAGTTTTAATGTCGATTTGTCCAGGTTGGAATTGCATTTGACCTTTACTAATTTATTTTCATTGTTATTCAGTTTTAAATTAGATGAAACATAGCTGTTTGCAATGTTTAATGTTATGGACTTTGAAGATTGGACAGTTACCGTCTGTTTTGATCCCTGACCCTCACCGTAAACCTGACATATTGCCTGTGACAGCTGCGACAAGTCAGATTTCACATCAAGTGTATCTGAAACATCAAGAGTATTTTCGATAGTCAATTCGGTTAAAGGCAGCGTGAAAGTCACTAGAATAATAAGGGATATCGCAAAAATCAGCAGATATTCCAATGACACCTGGCCTGAATTATCTTTAATCATCATATCACCAGCGCAAAATTTTTTGTAAAAAGGAAAATGATGTCTCCGTAAAATACGGCAATTAAAAGTCCTGCAAAGATTGCCGGTGCAAAAGGATATGAAACCTTTACTGATATGCTGTCGCCAATAAACCCCTGGGCGCTTAATACTTTGATTAATGTCAAGTCCTTTTTTGTTATTCCTCCAGCACTGAAGGATTTGAAATAGTATTTATCTCCCCCTCCATTATTTTCATAAACCTCCAGATTTCCGTCAACGTCATTTATTAATTCAATGATATATTCATTGTTGAAATAAAAGTTATTTACAATATTTCCTTCCTTTAAATCCCTGATAGGTATGGTCCTGTTCAAGCTTGCATGTATAACCTGCCTTAAGTTTTCAATATTCAATAGACTAACTAGGAAAAATGGGTTTTTCTTAAAGAAGTCATTTGTGATTATAAGGTGAACTATAAAAATTACCAGAAACGGAAATGAAACCAGAATGCTGTTCATCACTACACTAAATGCAAACGGATATAGTGAAAGTTGGGGAAAAATATTCAAAAAGTCAATATTTAGACCAAATGGTATAACTGTAGCAATAGCGGTAAACAATTTGACATCACCACCTCCCCACATTTTTAATTTCCATAACAAATAAGTGATGAGATAAGTGATTACCATTGAAATTATTGAGGCTAAAATGAATTTAATGTTATGTGATATCAGAGACAAAATCAGGTTTGAAATCAAACCGAATAACGTCAAAAAATATACCAAGTTATTCGGAACAAAACCCTCTTTAACGTCATAAACTGATGCGCAAACTGAAAACAATATTGTAACTATCAATTGAATTAAAAATATGGTACTAAAATTCATGAGTATAGTATTAAACTCAAGTAATATTAATTAGATAGAAATTAAGCTCGTTAAATTGTTTTAAGCATGAAAAATTGAAATAAAAATAGAAAAATTAATTTTTAGAAAACTCATAAATAGCTTCTAAAAATGATTTAAATAATGGATGTGGCCTATTAGGTCTAGACTTAAATTCCGGATGGAATTGGCAACCAATAGCCCAAGGATGATCTGGTAATTCAACAATTTCAACTAAAAAGTCATCAGGACTTGTTCCTGAAATTATTAAACCTTTTTCAATCAAATCATCTCTGTAATCATTGTTGAACTCATATCTGTGCCTATGACGTTCTTCAATATCTGTTTCGCCATATGCTTCATAAGTTTTAGTTCCTTCAATGATTTTACAGTCATATGAACCTAAACGCATAGTTCCACCCATGTTTTTGATTTTCTTTTGCTCTTCCATCATATCAATAACAGGGAACTCCAAATTGTCATCAAATTCGGAACTGTTAGCATTAGGATAGCCATGCATTCTTGCAAACTGGGTTACAATAGACTGCATTCCAAGACAGATTCCAAACAAAGGAACGTTATTATCAATTGCATACTGAACAGCATCCAATTTGCCTTCAAAACCACGTTCTCCAAATCCTCCAGGAATTAGAATTCCGTCGAATTCCTTCAATGCATCTGAATCAAGCTCCTCAACATCGGAACTCAGATATTTGATATTGGCTTTTACGCCTATGCTTGCGGCTGCGTGAAGTAAAGACTCGCGAATACTGATGTATGAATCTTCAAGTTCAACATATTTTCCGACAATACCTATTGTAACTTGAGGATCTTTAATTCTTAGGGATTCAACAATATCAGCCCAGTCATCAAGTTTTGAAGGGTCTGCATCAACGTCCAATCCGATTCTGTTGACAATCAGCTGACCGATGTTCTTTTCTTCTAAAACCAAAGGCACTTCATAGATTGTACCTGCATCAGGAGTGTTGACTACAGCGGATGCATCAACGTCACAGAAGTGAGCGACTTTTGCAAGCAGAGCATCATCAATATGGACCTGAGACCTGCATACTATAACGTCAGGGTTGATACCTACACTTCTAAGCTCTTTTGTAGAGTGTTGGGTCGGTTTGGTTTTGAATTCTCCAGCTGCATTTAGGTAGGGAATAAATGTAACATGGACAAACATAACATTTTCACGACCTTCCTCATTTCTGAGTTGTCTTAATGCTTCAAGGAAAGGCTGACTTTCAATATCTCCGACAGTACCACCAAGTTCAACCAGAACGACATCATAATCTGCACTTTCAGAATTAGCCCTAATCATTTCTTTGATACGATTAGTAATGTGAGGAATAACCTGTACACATTCTCCAAGGTATCCTCCTTCTCTTTCCTTAGCTATTACAGATTCATAAACTTTACCAGTTGTGATATTTGCAATACCGTCGAGTTCAACATCCAAAAATCTTTCGTAGTGACCAAGGTCCAAATCGGTTTCCATACCGTCATGGGTAACATATACCTCACCATGTTGATATGGATTGAGTGTACCGGAATCCCAGTTTAAATACGGGTCTATTTTAATAGCTGAAACCTTTAAACCATATGATCTTAAAATTCTACCCATAGACGCGGAAGTGATACCTTTGCCTATGGAACTAACAACCCCACCAGTTATAATAATATACTTTGTCAGAAAAATCCTCTCCTTTAATTATAATATAAGTTAAGTTTATACTCATATATAAAAATTTAATTTAGTTTATAAATGGAAATTTCATCTTGAGTTTTTCCAGTAATATAGTTTATTTGAGGTGTCCATGGATGTCTCATCAAACTGGTACTGACCGCCGTCACCGTAGTTTGCAAAATGCTGTGAGCGAACAAAATCAAAACAGGTATCATCAGGGTCTGTCTGACCATTGCCGCGCCGACAGTACATTCCGTGAGCTGAACCGTAAGGGCTTACGCTCCAATAGGTGCAGTTCAGACAAATAGACTCTCCATTGTTCACCATTGAATCATAATCAGGTTCCTCATAAAAGTCTTGAGAGGAGTCGTCACTGAAAAATTCACAGCATTCGCCGCAATAGTTATCCTCATCCAATTCATTTCCGCAATTAGGACATATCATATTATCACTACAACCGTTTAATAAATTCCTTAATGTATTTATCACAGAATTCCCAGGTATGTTCGCCCTGAGCCCTAATAAATTCCGCATCAATATTTCTGGATTTCAGAAACTCATAAAAGTCAACGTTTTTATCAATTAAAAAGTCATTTTCCCCGCAGGCCATGAATATATCAGGAATATTTTCGCAGTTGTCAATCAGATACTTCGGATTTTTGTCTGAATGTTCAATGTTGTCCAAATCTCCAAAGCATGATTTGTAAAATGAACTGTCCCTCAATACATTGCTATCGCTAGTGTAGTTAGCAATATCATCAGTGATTAAGGCTGCAGAAATCATTCCAATTTTAGAGAAGTTATTACAGTATTTCAAACCGTTTCTGATTGCACCGTATCCTCCCATTGAAAAGCCTGCAATATATGTGTCCTCTCTTCTGCGAGACAGCGGAAAAATATTTCTTGTGATGTCCAACAGTTCCTGGCCAACGTATTCACCGTAATATGCATGGGCGTCTTCGCGGTCTAGGTAAAAGCTGTTTTCACCGCAGGGAATAACAATGGCTATTCCGTGATCTTCTGCAAATTTCTGAATGGAAGTGTTTGCAAGGAATATGTCATCACTGCCATAAAGCCCGTGCAGCAGATATAAAGTTTTATATGGCTGAGGCACAATCTCTTCTGAATCATTTAAAAAATGAATGTTATCGGCAGGAAGTATAACGCTGATTGATGTTCTTCTCTGCAGGCTTTTGCACTTTATGTCTCCCCTAAACAATACCATACTCTCACCCGTCAGTTTTCAAGGTCTGTAATAAAAAGCGGACTTTTTTCTTCATGTTTTTCAAACCCGCAATATTCGTAAAACTTAACGTTTTTATTTTCACAGATTACTGCAATTCTAAGATAATCATCATAATATGTTTTAACCTTTTCAATCAATTTTTTTCCGATTCCCTTAAGCTGATAATCCGGTTTTACAAGCAGATAATGGATATATGCATTCATAATACCGTCATCCATGACACAGACTAATCCCACCAGTTCATCTCCGTTCCATGCCGAAAAAACAGTGTCATAGTTTTTCATGGCAATGACCAGCTTTTCGGGAAATTCTCCTGAAGACCACCCAACAGATAAAAACAGGTCTTCAAGCTCTTTTTTACTGAATTTATGCGTATTTTTGTATTTAATCTCAGGTCTCATCAAACCACCCTATACTCTGTCCATCTATTTGATAAATATCTATAAATATAAATTCCGGCTCTCACATACCAGTCAATAAACATTGCAATCCATGTTCCAAACACTCCAATTCCCCACCAGTCTGCAATAACATATGAAAGAGCTATTCTGCAGGTAAACATTACAATCAAACTGATATACATCACTGATTTTGAATCTCCGGCTCCTCTGAATGTTGCAGGTATTGTGAAAGATAGCGGCCAGATAATTATTGCAAAAATTCCATGCCAGATTATCATTTCAGTTGCCATTGCTGCAGTTTGCGCTGAAAGATTGTAGATTCCTAAAATCCACGGCAACACAATTTGAAATGACCGCAGTCAATCCCAGATTGATTGCAAAACCGGGCAGGACCGAAAATATTCCAATGGCATAACCCACTGAGTTTGCGGCAATTGCCATTGTACCGAAAGTTGAAACCAGACTTAAAATCAAAACCCTACCAAGCTGGAACAGTCCATTTTCAACACCGTACGGAATGCCGACTTTCAGTACTTTTTTAAGTATTTTCACATCAAACCTGTGTCTGATTGATCTTTTGATATGGAGTTTATAATCCTCATCCAAAACATGATACAATATTAGAAGCGCAGCCAGAACCCTTGAAATCACCGTTGGAATAGCCACGCCACGAACGTCCCATCCCAGATAATAAATGCAGAATGCATTGCCCACAACATTCAACACATCACAGACAAGCATTATGGTCATTGGAAGGGTTGCATCATTGGTCGTTCTAAATATTGCCGCTCCTGCATTGTATATTGCAATAAACGGTATTGACAGTGCAACAATATAGAGATATACATCGGCATTATGCCACACATCAGCTTCTATTTGGCCAAAAAGAATTCCAATTAGCGCTTGTCTTAAAACAATGACCAAAATCATTAGAACGGTTGACAGAATTGTTGAAAACCAGACAAGTTGTGTGGCTGAATTTTGAGCCTTATCAATCTGCTTATCACCCAAGTATTGTCCCGCAACAACAGCGCCTCCAGTTGCAAGTGCCGAGAATGAAAAAATCAAAAGCTGAACTAAAAAGTCAACTAATGAAACCCCTGAAATTGCCGCTTCCCCAAGGGACGCCACCATAATGGAGTCGGCCAGACCTACAAAAAACTCCAAAGCATACTCTACCAGCAATGGAATAAACAGGTAAAGCAATGCCTTATTTGAATATAGGTAACCTTCAGGAGTTTTAAATATGTTCATAATGTTTATCTAATAAAATTTGTTCTTCTTTTAGGTACATCATCAATTGTTAAACCTTTTTCACGGCCCGCTTCAATACATTTCAGGAAATATGCCATGTTTTTACCTAATTGGCGCATGGTATCCAATCCCTCTTCATCCTGCATTACCTCTTCAGGAGTGTTTCCATGAACCATATTCCAGTAAAATGAGGATATGATCGGCATTTGAGTAATTCCAAAGAACTTGTTTAGCTGGTCAAATGTAGCGGTAGTACCTGCCCTTCTTGCAGATGCAACCATTGCAGCAGGCTTGAATTTAAATGCTTCAGCATCAGCACCATGAGAGTTGGAATAAAATGCTCTGCCTAAAAATGAAGTTATAGCTCCTGTTGCAGCTGCATAGTGAACTGGTGAACCGAATATGAATCCGTCTGCATCATAAGCTTTTTTAACAAAATCATTTACTCCATCTTTTCCAAATGCGCATTCTCCTTTTTCAGCGCATTTAGCGCATGCTGTACAGCTCATCAGAGGTTTTGTTGAAACCCATACGATTTCGGTTTCAATGCCCTCTTCATTTAAAGAGTTTGCAACTTCACTTAATGCTGTATATGTGCAGCCGTTTTTGTGAGGGCTGCCGTTTAATAATAGTACTTTCATTTAATAATCTCCTTCAATCAATCTTTGAATTAAGAAATGTCCTTTTTTATATTCAAGTGAACCCTTTTTAACTCCTTCCTCATCGAATGACTCGCAATCATCACCTTCACGTTCGGAATCAAATATTATAATAGGCACATCGTCACGTGTGTGGGTTCCAACACTTATAGGGGTCGGATGGTCAGGAAGTATTGCTCCTCTGAACTCTTGGCCTTCCAAACTGTCAATTATAGGTCCGACAATGAATTCGTCAATTCTTTCAATAGCCTTTACCTTTTCGGCAGTGTTTTGAGCATGACCTGCTTCATCAGGAGCTTCTATATGAATCAATAACAAGTCTGTTTGTTTTAATGCATCAATTCCATATTCCCCTTTCTGCTTATAGTCTGTATCAAAATAACCGGTAGCTCCAGGAACATTAACGATATTCATTCCTGCAAAATTACCGATACCTTTCAACAAATCAACACCGGTAATTACTGAAGCGGTTATTCCATAGGTTTCCTGGAAATTAGGCAAAGTAGGAGTTACGCCTTGTCCCCATAACCAGACCATATTGGCAGGTATTTCTCGTTTCTGATTGACTTCAGCAGTTTTAAGATATTCCCTTGCTTCAAACATTATCTTATGGAACTCTTCTGCAAGTTCGCAATCGCCAAACAGATTGTCCACTAATTTTTCACCAACAATATCGTGAGGAGGCATTGTTTTAATGCTTGACAAGATTTTTGCGTCTTCAACGCTGTCACATGTGTATACAAACAAATGCCTGTAGCTTACACCTGTATAGAATTTGCCTTTAAAGTCAGGATACTTGCTTGTGAAGTATTCATTCAGCCCTTTCATTAACTCGTCTGCTTCAGCTGTTGAAATGTGACCTGCATTAAAGTCATCCATCTCATCACTTTCGCTGAATATTGTATTGCATCTGAATATTACATCTTCAGGTTTTGTTGGAATTCCTTCACTTCCAGCTTCCAGAGGTCCGCGTCCTGTATAATAATCCGCAGGATTAAAACCAAAAATACTCATATTGGCAACATCAGAACCGGGAGTATATTCAGCAGGAACATTATTTGTAAATCCACCAAATCCCATTTTAGCTAATTTATCAATATTTGGAGTATTTGCAACCATTAAAGGAGTTTTACCATCTAATTCATCAACAGGATAATCACTGGAACCGTCAGGAATAAAAATTACATATTTCATATTATCAAAAAAAGTATAAAAAATTAGTATTTATTTTTCAAAATACTAATCAAATCAGTCAACATCGCGGAAGCAGTTTCAAGAGATCCTGCTCCGAGTCCAATTACAGATACCTCATCAGCCAAATCTGTTTTGATTGTAGCCATGTTTAAAGTACCGCTTACATCATAGGAACTTCCCCTTTTAACCAAACGAGGGGATACCTGCAAAATATCAGGAGATACTTCAGCTATCAGTTTAATTAGATAATCATCCTTTTTAGCAAGTTCAATAGCTTCGGCACTGATATCGGAAATTCCTTTCACTTTAACGTCACTGTATGTTGCATCAATTCCTAAAAGTGAATTTGCAAGAATTACAGTTTTACAAGCAGCATCAATACCTTCAACATCCTGTGTAGGGTCTGTTTCAGCTATTCCAAGTTCCTGGGATTCTTTAAGAATTACTTCATAATCTGATCCTTCAGAAGTCATTCTGGATAGGATATAATTTGTAGTACCGTTTAAAATACCCTTAATTGATTTGATTTCACATGATGATAATGTATCCCTTGTGAAATTGATGATTGGCATTGAACCTCCGACACTAGCTTCATATTTGAATTCCACGCCTGCATCTTCAGCCGCACCGACAACTTCCTTGAATTTAAGTGCCAGATGTCCTTTGTTTGAGGTTACAACATCTTTTCCCTGTTCGAATGCTTTAAATGTGAGAGATAATGCTGGCTCAGCATCAACAATATTTGTAGGAGTTGCTTCTATAAGACAATCATATTCAACAGCATCCAAAACATCTGCACCATTAATCTCGCTTCCGAATTCAGGATAGGCAGATAATTTTCCTTCATTTTTCTTTGTTTCTACAAGTAACTTCTCATCTAATCCTTCTTGTGATATTGCAGATGTAGATGAGTCTGCAGCAGCTACAACCTTAACAGCCACTCCAGTTTTTTCCTTAATCAAATCTTTTTTCATGGAAAGTGCATTGGCCACCCCTTGACCTACTGAACCAAATCCCATGATAATAACTTTACATTCATCCATAATAATCACTATACTTCATTTATCACAAGCAAATCTTTTTCTTCTGCAATTTCTGCAATTCTATTGAATACGTCTTGTTT